>CAWUMW010000320.1:0-2489 GCA_963923415.1 uncultured Hyphomicrobiales bacterium
GCCTCCCGCACCCCCGGTCACAATCGCAACGCGGCTTTGTTCGTGACGCATCATCGCGGTTTCCTTATTCTTGCTTGGCTTCGAGAAAGACAGTGTTTTTGCCAAAGCCAAGCCTGTTGATCTGTCTGTCTCTCTCGACTAGTGTGATCAACAAGCGACTGTCAAGCCGCATGAATAAAAAACATATCTGATCTTCGCAAGACGATGATCTGATCAAACAACCGGAGCAAACATCCATGGGCATGAAAGGCACAGCATTTCTCGCAATTTGGCATGATATCGAAGCGGGACAGCATGGTGAATTTATTGATTGGCATACCCGCGAGCACATGCCCGAACGCCTTTCAATCCCCGGATTTCGAACCGGCAAACGCCTACATGATCCACACGCTGAGCGCTATGTCTATGGAACAGTTTATGCGGCAGATACTGTCGAAGTCTTTCGTTCGCCCGCTTATCTTGAACGATTAAATAACCCAACACCTTGGACGGCGGCGGTTGCGCCAAGCTTTAAAAATTTCTTACGCGTGGCCTGTGAACGCATTGCCCATGCAGGCACTGGGGATGGCGGCAGCATGGCGACCATCCGCTTTGATTTGTCTGGCCCCGATGCGGCTGCACAGCTCACCCAGAAAGCGCAGGATCTTGTCACCGCTATTTTACATCTTGATGGCGTGTGCGCGGTGCATCTTGGGCTAGCCCGCAGTGAAGTCTCGATGGTGCGCACCAAAGAAACCGAATTGCGCAGCCAAATGAATGAGCAAGGCTTTGATGCTGTTTTGCTGATTGAAGGCTCAGCCTTTGCAGGTTTAAAAGCCTCTGTGCCACAAGCACAACAGCTGGCTCTGGCAACAGGATGTCTTGCCCATGCCACCGCCGCTTTATATGAAACCGCATTCAGTCTAACCAGCGAAGATATGGGCCAATAAGATGACAAAAATCTTGGTCACGGGCGGCGGTGGATTTTTAGGCGCTTGGATTGTCAAATTGCTTGCCGCGCAAGGTCTCACGCCTCGTCTTTTTGACAAAAACATCAACACTCCGGTCGTTACAGCGATTGCCGGGGCTGCAGCCCATACAGTGGAATGGATTGAAGGCGATATCACCGACACCCAAGCAGTGATAGACGCCGCACAGGGATGCGCGGGCCTGATCCATCTTGCCGCAGTGTTAACACCACCTTGCCGCGACAACCCGATTTTCGGTGCGCAGGTGAATGTGATTGGGACTTTAAATGTTTTTGAAGCAGCTAAACGGCATCATATTCCCCGTGTGGTCTATGCCAGCAGTGGTGCGGTCTTTGGCCCTGAAAGCGGCAGCATCCCTGCGCCCATGACCCATTATGGCGCCTTCAAACTGGCCTGCGAGGGCTGCGCACGCGCCTATTGGCATGATGCGCAGATCGCCAGTATCGGTTTTCGACCCACCATCATTTACGGGCCGGGCCGCGAAATTGGTTTAACTGCGGATATTTCGCTGGCCTGCCGTGCAGCAGCGCGCCAGCAGGCTTACACAATCGGATTTACCGGCGTGCAAGATTTGCTCTATGTCGAAGACACCGCCGCGGCCTTTGTGGCTGCTGCTCTTAAGCCCTATCAAGGCGCGCATGCTTTCTCGCTGACTGGCGGCAGTTATGATGTGCAGGATGTGATTTCACGTATCAAAACCCTTGTTCCTCAGGCTGATCTGAAAGCGCAGGGTCCTTTGGTGCCAATGGCTTCGGTGATTGCAAAAACACCTTATGAGGATGTCTTGGGGGTTTTACCGCATACGCCCTTGCAAGACGGACTTGCCGCAACGGTTGCTTATTATCAATCCAAGTGATCTTGTCACATGATCTGGCCAGATGATCCAGACTCCTGATTTCAGACGATAAAAGCTGCGTGCAAAGACTCCATCAGCGATAAATTATGCTGGACATTCAGTTTTGACTTGGTCAACATGCCCAATGAAAACGAATGTTATGTCTTCTATGGAGTTGCTGATATCACGGCTTGAGCTTCCTCAAGCAATCGATCACAACCTTTTAAGACATGGGTCTTTCTTTTCGTTAAACCAAAACCTTTAAGGGAGTAGACACATTATGGCCTTTCAATTTTCATGGCGCAAACTGGCTGGTGCAGCCTTCGCGGCGCTCGGATTTCTCGCCACCATCCAAGGACCAGTAGCGGCACAAGGCGTCGATAAAATCAAAAAAGCTGGCGTTGTGCGCATCGGTGTGATGGGCGAACAAGCGCCTTGGGGGTCGATTGACGCCAGCGGCCAGAATATCGGTTATGATGTCGATGTGGCGCGGTTGATTGGCGAAGAAATGGGCGTCAAAGTGGAATTCGTTCCCAATGCTGTTGCAGCCCGCATCCCTAATCTGGTGACGGGTAAAGTGGATATTCAAATGGCCGTCATGGGCATGTATCCCGACCGCGCCAAAGCGGTACAATTCTCCAAGCCCTATGCCGGATTGCAGATCATTCTGTTAGCAAGCAAAAAAC
>CAWUMW010000321.1:0-2480 GCA_963923415.1 uncultured Hyphomicrobiales bacterium
TCCGGAGCCGATGGCGGGATGGACGACGCACGCAGCGCCTGACCGGGATCTTCTGTGCCAAGCTGGTGATAGAGGCGTTGATGCAAGGTGTCGAGCGCTGTTTGCAAGCGCAAACGCGTTTCTTCCAATACCGTCTCATCCGCGTCTTGGGGGACGAGGAGCGGCTCACCCATGGCAATGATCATGCGTCCGAAGGGCAGGCCCATCGTCGCTTTGTCCCAGCTATCAAAAACCATCTTGTGTTGTGTCACCACCGTGAGGGGGACGATTGGCCGTTGGCTGATCCGTCCTAAAGCAATAATACCCGGTCCAGCGGTCCGGGCAATTTTCGGCACATCCGCCGTCATGCAGACACTGTGATCTTTTTTCAAATGCCGCAACAAGGCCAGCATGCCGCCTGCCCCTCCTTTGCGCATGCTTTGGTCGGGCCGTCCGCCTGAAGCGCGGACCGGTTCAATATCAAAGCTTCGGCAGGCGGAGGCGTTGATCTCTCCATCCCGATGGCGGGAGATCATCACCGAGAACGGCATATCCTTGGGTTTGGCTAATGGCACCATCAAATGTTGCCCATGCCACAGGGCCACAATCAGCGGCCCCTGCGCCCGCAACCGCTGTGGCATATCCGGCGGATCATAGGTGACACGCGAGGTGGCCCGCACAAACCAAAGATAGGCGGCCATCAGCTTGCCCAGTCCTGCCAGCAGGATGGTTTGGTGACGCAATAGTTTAAAGCTCAAAAGGGGCTTCCTTCCCAGAGTGCCGGATCGGTTCTATCACGCGTCGGCGGGATCGAGAAGGCGGTGCAGATGCACAATAAAATAGCGCATATGGGCATTATCGACACTGGATTGGGATTTGGCTTTCCACGCTTGGTGCGCGCTCGCATAATTAGGGAAAATACCAACAATATCAAGATCATTGAGATCCCGGAAGGTCGTGCCGTCGAGACTGACCAGTTCGCCGCCAAAGACGAGATGGGGGAGTTGTTTGGAAGGGGTGTCAGTCATAATCGGCTCCTTGCATAATCGGCCCCTTGGTTAGATGAAGCGAGGGGACATGCCTAGCACAGGGTCATAATCATTTTGTTGCACTGCGGCAAGGGCCAGAGGCGCGAAGCTTTCGACGGGCGGGCTTTTAACAGGTTTTTAAATGAGACGGCTCAACGGGTCCAAACTTAGGCTGAGGGCCAAAATAATCCCTGCATCGCGGTTGGAACGGAACAAAGTCAGGGCCATTTGTGGGTTTTTGAGGTCGATATGGTGGATTTGCCAGCCTAAATGGCCACAAAAGGCCAAGAGTCCGAGCCATGCCATGGGGCCGGTATGGACCATTTGATAGGCTGCACTCAGACAGAGCAGGGTCAGGACATAAAATAGGGTCACCATTTTTTTGGTGGCGGCACCAAATAAGCGCGGGGTTGAGCGGATTCCGGCGATGGAATCGTCATCAAAGTCCTGAATGGCGTAAATTGTATCATAGCCGATGGTCCAGAAGACGGCTGCGACATAGACCAGACAGGGGGCGACATCCAGCGCGCCAGTCAATGCGCTCCAACCAACCAATCCGCCCCACGCAAAAGCCAGTCCCAGCATGGCTTGCGGCCATGATGTGATGCGTTTCATGAACGGATAAATGGCAATCGGGATCAGCGAGCCAAGCCCTAACCAGATCGTAAAGTGATTAAAGCTGAGCAACACGCCCAATCCCGTGAGCGCCAAACCCGCCAGCAAGACCAGAGCGGCCTTAACGGATATCACGCCGCTTGCCAGCGGTCGATTGCGGGTCCGCGTAACCTGCCGATCCAGATCCCGGTCGATAATGTCGTTATAGACACAGCCTGCGGCGCGCATCGTGATGGCACCGATCAGGAATAACAGCAGGTGCCAGAGATTAGGCCCAGCCCGAAATTCAGCGAGAGCGGCTAAAGCGGCTGACCACCAACAGGGCAAAAACAACAACCACCATCCAATTGGGCGATCAATGCGAGCGAGGCGTAAATAGGGCCGCCAAGCTAAGGGAGCATAGGCATCAACCCAATTCGCCGGCGCTGCATCTGGTAACGAGCCTTGAGGCGAGCTGGTGTCCGTCAAAGGGCGCCTTTTGGCATTTTGATTTGGCCCCCGATCACCGAGTCGCCGCCGCTGAGCGGATTGGCCGTCTTGGGGTCACCTTGTTGCAATTTACGTTGCTGTTCGGCTGCACCGCAGGAATTCTTTTTCGCTTCGGCGATTTGCGGGGCTTGGGCCTGGAGACTTGGCAGAATTTCACCCGGTACATGGCACCACGCGCCATCTCGTTCAATGCCTTTGATCGCGTCGACCGTCAGTTGTTGAAGGCGGGTAAAAGCCGCACAGGCTGCATCGGCAGTCGGTTGTTTTTTTTGAAATCCGTTGATCTGTTCGATCACGGTTTGTCGGCCGGTCACTTTTTTGCCCAGCTCAATACATTCTTGCGATTGAGCGAGGGCCTGCGAACAGATC
>CAWUMW010000322.1:0-2466 GCA_963923415.1 uncultured Hyphomicrobiales bacterium
CTTATACGGGGATACGCTGCGCGCCAAAACCACCCGGCATTGAGGCGGGCAAGTTCGGCCAAGAAAGTTCAGCCGAGAAAGTTCATCTTTGACGACCCTCTGCGGCAGCGATAAAAGAGACGATGCAATGTTTTCGTCTCTTTTCCTGTTCAGTAGCTGGCCGACTGTTAAGTGTCGTGCTGCTTTATGTGCTGGTCGCACAAGCCGTGCTGGGACCCTTGCTCAGTACTGCCGCTGCACAGACTTTAAACAATGAACTTGCTATAAATTGTCTGAGCGAGCCAGCAAGCTTTGCGGATGACGAGCCTCAAGCGCATGCGCGCTCTCCTTTGAGGGGGCAAGAGCATAAAGACTGCATGAAAGATTGCTTGGCCTTTGCTGACAAAAACGCGGTTCTCGGTGAAAACCTATTTTTTAAAAGTGAACAACATAATGACCAGTCTCAGGTTCGGATAAGGTATAAAACCTATAGGCAGAGACTGGCCGCTATTTCGATCTTGGCCACAGGAAAAGCACCCGGCGCGCCTCCAGCAGCATGACTGTTTGAAAAGTCTTGACTGCTTGAGCCTCAATCTTCACGCGCTATCACAAGGGTGAAATCTATGACACTACGATTCAAATTTTTAGGGAAATTTTCCACATCAACCGCACTTTTGAGTGTTGCTTTAATCCTGTTGATTACAACACAGCAAGGGCATACGCATGCTGTCCTAGACCGTCGGGTCGCAGCACCACAGCAAACCATTCATTTGTCGATAGGAATAGGGCATGGCTGTGAAGGATCAGCCACAACTGAAATCCATCTTAGCGTTCCAGAAGGTCTCATTGTAACAGGCGTTGATCAAAATGATGCCTTTAAAGTGGAAACACAAGAAGC
Source organism: uncultured Hyphomicrobiales bacterium (assembly GCA_963923415.1). Taxonomy (GTDB): domain Bacteria; phylum Pseudomonadota; class Alphaproteobacteria; order Rhizobiales; family Beijerinckiaceae; genus CAIYZJ01. The sequence continues at coordinate 878 of CAWUMW010000322.1, forward strand.
TCCCTTTGCAAAAGAATGGGCGGGCCCACAAGGAGCACTTAAAAAAGGAATCAATAAAATTATTTGGTCTAAAGGTCTGTTGGAAGACAAGAAAAGAGCTGAATTTGGATTTCAAGCCTATCTGAGTGCTGATCTCAAACCCTCACAGATTCTGGCTCTTCCAGTTATTCAAAAATGCCAAACAGGCGAGACTCACTGGGTCGAACAGGCGGCAACCGATGAAGCACGGCAGGCATTAAAATCTCCAGCGCCTTTATTGTACATTGTTAATGAACAACAAGCGCATCTTGATATTCGAAATGCGCGCACCCGTTTGCCGCCGCCCTCAGCCCCTGTTGCAGGGGGGTATCTCACCATTCGAAATTGGAGCGATCGGCCCGATCGATTAATCGCAGCAACATTACGAGTTGCTGACCATGTCGAAATCCATGAAATGGTCATGACTGACGGTGTCATGCGCATGCGTGCCTTGGAAAAAGGATTGCCTGTTCAAGCTAACGACACCACCGAATTAAAACCCGGCTCGTATCATTTGATGTTTATGAAACCCGTACGTCCTTTTACGGTCGGGGAGTGGCTTGAGGGAACACTCACCTTTGAGCGCGCGGGTCAAATAGATGTGCGCTTCAAAGTTGAGGCTATGGGCCCGCAACAGCCTGCCCAAGGGCATGAAAAACACGCGCATTAATAATCTCAAAAAAAATCTATCTATAACTAAATGCATCGTGGTGTAATCTTAATAATTATACCACGATGAAGCTTTGTAAAAGAAATACAAAAAAAGAAATCAATAATAATCAAGCGCCCTACAACAGGCGCTTCAGATGTTTATGTTAAAATTAACCAAATCATAAGTTTCAAAAATTAAGACTGACACGTCAGACATGGCGTGATTCGGATCAATTTTATGATCGTCATCAGCCACTGAAAAATTGGAGGCAGGCGTTATTTACTGCCCTCCAAGTAACAAAAAACTGTGTCGCGTTCGCGTAGTGAGTCGGTCTGTTTCTGTTTGAAATGCGCACTGGTAGAGGGCGCATCAAAACAGCCGAGCGTAATAATTTTAGTATCAATCCAGCGTTTGTTGTTTGCGTTAATTCGCTTCGCCAAAGCCATCGCGCATTCAATGCCGTGATGTGTTGACGCGTGAAGCTTTGCCTCAATTTGGATGGATGATCTCTCATGCAAGCATACCTGCGCGGTCAATTGAATTATTGCTCTCAATCAAAGGATTGGACATTAACTGACCTTAAAATAGGTATTGCAGTCAGGGCAGATAATGCAAATCTTGCCCAACATCTTTTGATGCAATCAGATAGCCAGATCAGCATGAATCCGGCGCAATCGCTCTTTCATCATCAAGCACAAAAAACAATCAAAGAGATTTATCACCAAGCCCTTCCTGCCTCCTATCAATTTGGGCGGTTGGGCTTATATAAGCGCACGCTTGCTGAAGGTGCAAAAACAGGCCGAAGCACTGGCCGAAATGCAAGCCAAAGCGTCAAACGCGCATCAAAACGTCAAACCGGATTAATGTCTTCAAGCCTTGCCGGATTGGGCTTGGCGGTTTTGAGCAGTACCGCTTTGGT
>CAWUMW010000323.1:0-2464 GCA_963923415.1 uncultured Hyphomicrobiales bacterium
CGACGGGATCGCGAGGATGGTTTTTTACCACCTCATTCAGTGAGTCGATATTGGCAGCTGACACAGCGGGATTATCTGTCTGAATTTCCGCGATATTGGGATTGCCAGCTGTTTTGCTTCCCAAAGAAGGCAGGCTGACACAGGCGCCCAAAGCCAAAGGCAGGCTCAGAACAAGCAGCAGTCGGGTGCAGGAAAGCAAGCGGGCGGGCATGATGTCACTCTCTTTATAGCTCTGATGCAAATGCATGCTGAAAAACACAGCAGTGTGTGGAAAGCAGAGGGAGAAATTCAATCGGAAAAAAACATTCTTAAATTGATTTGACCAGAAAAAAATAGCGGGTCTGAGCGTAGGGAGGGCTTCACGCGCAGGCAAATTGACAGCTTCGCCCCCATGCAAAAGCGCCCGACAATCCATCATCTGGACCGGGCGCCTTGGGAGGAGAGAGAGCCAAGCGCGCGATCAAGCCCAACAGGGGGCAGCGCGGCTTTGGGATTTTAGCGGGCTGGCTTGACCTTGGGGGCCGGCAACAGACCTTCGCGTTGCAATTTTTTGCGCGCCAGCTTCCGGGTGCGGCGCACGGCTTCAGCCTGCTCACGGGCCCGCTTTTCAGACGGCTTTTCGTAATGGCCACGCAGCTTCATTTCGCGGAAGATACCTTCGCGCTGCATTTTCTTTTTTAGCGCTTTGAGCGCTTGATCGACATTGTTGTCACGGACGAGAACCTGCACGTCGTTGTCCCGCTTGTTGTTTAAAAAAAGCTAATCCCTCGCAGGATCCGAATAATCCTGCGTTAAGGATGGTTCAAGTAGCAGATCAGAAAGGTCCTGTCCACTGATCCTGAACAGATTTTTCCAATAAAAACATGGAATTTTAATAAAATCAGTCAGTATTTTCGCTCAAAATGCGCGTGACATGCCCCATTTTGCGCCCCGGTCGGATTTCGGCCTTGCCATAAAGATGCAGATGGGCGCCCTCTTGGGCCAGCAGATCGGCCCAATCCGCAGCCTCCTCACCGACCAGATTGTGCATCTCGACCCGTCCGAGACGGCGGACGGACCCAAGCGGCCAACCGGCAATCGCCCTGATATGTTGGGCAAATTGCGAGGTTTCGGCCCCTTCGATGGTCCAATGGCCGGAATTATGGACACGCGGGGCGATTTCATTGATCAGCACATGCTCATCCGCTCCCGTGCCGACCACAAATAATTCGACCGTCAGGACGCCCACATAATCCAGACGCTCGGCAATGGTTTTGGCATAGGCACGGGCTTGAGAGGCCGTGGCCTCATTTAAATGGGCCGGCAGAATGGTTTTTGCCAGAATATGATTGCGGTGCTGGTTTTCGCACACATCATAGGCTTGGACTGTGCCATTCAGCCCCCGTGCAACCACCACAGAGACTTCACGGATAAAGGGCACAAAAGCTTCCAGAACACAGTCGCGTCCGCCTAATTGGGCCAAAGCGGCATCGGCATCGGCTGTGTTGCGTAAGATCACTTGCCCTTTACCGTCATAGCCCATGCGGCGCGTTTTCAAGACAGCAGGCACGCCCAAAGTGGCAAGCGCTGCTTGAAGCTGGGCGGATGTATCGATGGCAGCAAAAGCAGCAAGCGGTAATCCCGCGCTGGTCAGGAATTGCTTTTCGGAGAGGCGATCTTGCGTGACCGCCAATGCAGTCGGGCCGGGCCGAACCGGCTTGCGGGCGGCTAAAAAGGCTGCGGTATCGGCGGGGACATTTTCAAATTCATAGGTGATCACATCAACGCGGTCTGCGAATCGACCGAGCGCTTCAAAATCATCATAAGCGGCTTCAGTATGCGCCTTTGCGACCTCAAAGGCTGGATTGTCACCTGCAGGCGCAAAAATATGACAATGCAGGCCATAAGGGGCTGCGGCCAGAGCCAGCATGCGGGCCAATTGCCCTCCCCCAAGGATCCCAATGCAGTGTCCGGGCTGCAGCATTAGGCGTGGCCTTCTTCATCTTTCGGATGCAGGGCAACACTTTCAGTCTGGATTTGACGCCAGTGGTTGAGGCGGGTGGCCAAAGCCTCATCATGCAGGGCCAAGACGGCAGCGGCCAATAAGCCCGCATTGATGGCGCCCGCCCGCCCAATGGCCAAAGTGCCAACCGGAATACCAGCAGGCATTTGCACAATCGATAATAAGCTGTCTTGCCCAGACAGGGCTTTGGATTCAACCGGAACACCAAAGACCGGCAAGGCGGTCATGGCGGCGGTCATGCCGGGCAAATGTGCTGCTCCGCCTGCTCCGGCAATGATCACCTGAAAGCCTTCTGATGCTGCGCCGCGCGCAAAGGCATAAAGACGATCCGGTGTGCGATGGGCGGAGATGATACGGGCCTCATAGCCAATATGAAGGGCGTCGAGCACATGGGCAGCATGGCGCATGGTGGCCCAGTCGGACTGGCTTCCCATAATAATGGCGACCAGATTTTTTGCAGGC
>CAWUMW010000324.1:0-2457 GCA_963923415.1 uncultured Hyphomicrobiales bacterium
CCCATATTGATATCAATCATATCAGCCCCGGACGCTTCGCTCAGGCGGGCCGCTTCAGCCATCCAAGGCGCCTGACACCCTGCTAGCTGGACTATATGCGGGGTTAACCCCACGCCTTCAGCCCGCAACCGCGCCTCCGCTGCCCCGGAGACCAAATGTTCCGACGCCACCATTTCCGAAACGACATAGCTGGCACCAAAATGGCGCGCAATCCGCCGCATCACGGCATCTGTGACGCCAGACATCGGCGCAAGCGCCACACACCCGTCAAGCGGCACGGATCCAATTGTCAGCGGGGGTATCACAGGCGCCATCAAAAACCACAATCCATCAATGAAGAGAACAAAAATAACCGCAAACGCGCTGACCGATCCATATCATGAAGTCCTCCTCATTCGGAAGCCCAACTCCATTCTCACCCCATTATCACGCGTTACAGACCAAACCCATCAGACCTTGCCCCTGTTTTTCAGGAAGACTTGACCTGTTGCGTCAGGCAGGCCACAGACACAGGATGACACGCATCGCAGACCCCCTCTTTGTCGCGCTGATCGTTGCTGCCGGACGCGGACAGCGCGCAGGGGCTGGACTGCCCAAACAATATCGCCTGCTCCAAGGGGAACGCGTTTTAACCCGCAGCCTGCGCGCATTGCTGGCAGAGCCGCATATCACGTCTTTACTGTGCGTGATCCATCCCGATGATCTGGATCTTTATCACGACTGTCTTGCGGCTTTGTCGGAGAGTGATCGCGCCAGAATTCTGCCCCCCGCTTATGGCCGCGCGTCCCGGCAAGGTTCGGTCTTTGCGGGTCTGACAGCCTTGGCTCAATCAACGCAACAGTCGCCTGATTATGTATTGATCCATGATGGTGCGCGGCCATTCGTCTCGCGCGCTTTAATCTTGCGCGGACTTGCCGATGTCAAAATCCATGCCGCCAGTATTCCGGCACTCTCTGTCATCGACACGCTCAAACAGGTTGATGAACACGGATCTGTGGTCTCAACACCTCACCGCGCCGCTTTGCGGGCTGTGCAGACCCCTCAACTCTTTCGCTTTGATTTGATTTATAAGGCGCATCAAATGGCACAGAGCATCGATGGACTGACCGATGATGCCAGTGTGATCGAGCACTTTGGACACGCTGTTCATGTGTTTGAAGGTGAGGCCCGTAATATCAAACTCACAACGGAGGATGATTTCAAACAAGCCGAACGGGATTTATCTATGCCTCACCTGACGCTCACCGGCTATGGCTATGATGTGCATGCCTTTGGCCCGGGTGATCATGTCTGGTTAGCGGGAATCCGCATTGCCTATGAGCGCGGCATCCGAGCCCATTCGGATGGAGATGTGATTTTACATGCACTGTGTGATGCGGTGTTCGGTGTTATGGGCGATGGTGATATTGGACAACATTTTCCGCCCAGCGACCCACAATGGAAAGGCGTCGCCTCTTCGTATTTTGTTGCCTATGCATTAAAAAAATTACACGCCAAGCAAGGGCGATTGCTGCATGTTGATGTGAACCTTGTTGCTGAAGCACCCCGGATTGGCCCCCACCGATCTGCGATGATCCATGCTTTAGCACAGATGCTCTCTCTGCCCCCCTCACGCGTGGGCCTCAAAGCAACCACAAGTGAACAGCTTGGCTTTACAGGACGCAAAGAAGGCATCGCCGCCACTGTTGTCGTCACTGTCGCGTTTCCCGACCTTGGAGATCATGATGTTTGATGACACGCTTTTGCAAAAAGCCGAGCATCTGCTTGCGACTTGTCGAGCAAAAGGTCTGACACTCGCGACCGTTGAAAGTTGCACAGGCGGCTTGGTCGCAGGTCTCTTGACTGAAATTGCCGGATCATCTGACGTCGTTGATCGCGGCTTTATCACCTATTCCAACCAAGCCAAACATGATCTGGTTGATGTCCCAATGGCTCTGATTGAAAGCCACGGGGCTGTGAGTGAAGCGGTTGCGCGTGCAATGGCCGAAGGGGGCTTGCGGCGGGCGGGTGTTTCGCTCTGCGTGGCCCTGACAGGCGTGGCTGGACCCGGGGGCGGCAGCCAAGAAAAACCCGTTGGGCTCGTTCACCTCGCGCTTGCCACACAAGCGGGACCAACACGGCACATGCGCTGCCTGTTTCCTCAAACCAGCCGCACAGGCATTCGATTGGCGGCGGTCGCACAAGCGCTCGCTTTGCTAGACGAGGCCGCACAGACGTCTTTATGACGCTGCATAAACAAGAGCAGCCCGCGCCTCAAACGCTTCAGAGAATTTACGAAACGCTTTATCGAACATGCTGCCCATCAACACGCCCAGCATCCGGCTGCGAAATTCATAATCAATAAAAAACACAACCTTGCAGCCGTGTTCATCGGGCAAAAATTGCCACAAATTATCAAGATGGCTGAACGGCCCTTCCAAATAGCTTACGCGTATTTCAAGCTGATCGGGATCAAGC
>CAWUMW010000325.1:0-2450 GCA_963923415.1 uncultured Hyphomicrobiales bacterium
CTGTTCCACGCTTGATGTAAGTCTTGTGCGCTTTATCAATGGACTTGATCATGCCGCTAAATTATTTGGCCGCATGTTTCCGCCCAATACGGCCCCTGACAAAATCTCGTTGATCGTAGAGGGCATTGTTGAAAGTATTCAAATAGCTATTCTTTCCAGCTTTTTTGGGACATTATTGTCATTGCCGCTTGGATTGGCTGCAGCCCGAAATTTATCACCGCTGTGGTTGGCGTCTTTTTCACGGATCATCATTGCGATCTGCCGCAGCTTTCATCCGATTATTATATCAATTTTATTTGTCAAAGCAGTTGGCTTTGGCGCTTTGGCGGGTATGCTGGCTCTGGTGATTTCAAGTGTTGGATTTGTTTCCAAATTATTTGCGGAAATTTTAGAGGAAATCAGTCAGAAACAAATTGAGGCGGTACGTTCTACGGGGGCCTCCTTTTTCAATGTGCTGATTTATGCGGTGGTTCCGCAGGTGATGAGCCGGTTTGTTGGGCTTTCGGTTTATCAATTTGATTCTAATTTGCGAAATTCAACAATGGTCGGCATTGTGGGGGGCGGTGGAATTGGCGCTGCCTTGTTTACGGCTTATCAGCGGTTTGATTATGATGTGGTTCTGACCATTTTGTTGATTATCATTGGCTTGATCATTCTTTGTGAAGTCATCTCTGGACGTGTCCGAGAGGTGAGCTAATGGTACAGGAGTGGTGATGACACAGCCCTTTACCAAACTTCAGTGGCAACGCTCAACGCCTATGCAGCGGATCATCCATTCCATGATCTTGATTGCAGGGTGGGCAGCATTAATTTGGTCGTTTAAGACCATTTCGATCATTCCAGAATTTTTATATGACGCGCCTGAGCAGGCCGCGGATTTATTTGTGCGCATGTGGCCGTTTGATTGGTCCTATTATCCAAAGGTCGTTCATGCTGCTTTAATTGAAACTTTTCATATTGCAACCTTGGGCACATTATTGGCTTTAATTTTAGCGCTGCCGCTTGCCTTTTTGTCGGCGCGTACGCTTATTCGCTCACCGTTCCTGAATTGGTGTGCGCAGGTTTTATTTGTGTCCTCGCGCTCTGTTAATTCGTTGATTTGGGCCTTGCTCTTTGTCGCAATTTTTGGCCCGGGCGCCCTTGCTGGGGTGATGTCGATTGCCTTTCGGTCCATCGGGTTCATTGGCAAACTGTTTGGTGAAGCGCTTGAAGAGGCTCAACAAGGGCCTATTGATGCGCTTGTTGCATCTGGTGCTTCTTTTCCGGTTGTGCTGACAAAAGCAGTGTGGCCACAAGTCGAACCTGCCTTCTGGTCTGTGGCTCTGTTGCGCTGGGATATTAATATTCGTGAATCTGCTGTTTTAGGTTTGGTGGGTGCTGGCGGCATTGGCGTGGCGCTTGATGATGCGTTGAGCAATCTTTATTGGGATCAAGTTGGCTTGATCATGGCTGTTATTTTTGTGGTTGTCGTTGTGGTTGAGATTTTGACATCCAGTATTAGGGCGCGGTTAATTTAAGCTAATTTTTCCTCTAAATTAAGACGTGTTGGCGGCTGGCAGCCAGCATGCATGCAGGTGAAAGCTGCTGCTTTCAGCGCGCGGTCTAAAGTTTGGGCGAGGCGATGTTGCGCACGTTCCTCATCGGTGAGTGTATCGTGGGCGATCCAATCGGCAAGGCAGGTCCCCCAAAAGACATCGCCCGCTCCAATGGTATCGGTGATTGGAACGCGATAAGCCTGTTGGCGGGTTGCGCGCTGATTGATTTGCAAATAGGCGCCTTGCGCGCCGCATGTGATGGCAATGCGCTGGCATCCGCGCTCATGCCAGATTTTGGCGCAGCGCTCGGCCTGATCGAGCGTCTCGATGCGCATGCCTAAATGCGCTAAATCTTCGTCACTGGCTTTGAGCCAGTCACAAAGTTCTGCGCAGCGTCTGACGCTTTCAAGATACAAGGGCAGATCACGTGTCGCTTGCGGGCGGATATTGAGATCGAGACTGATCGTCCATCCGCAATGTTTGGCATAAACAAGCAGAGGATAAAGTGTCTCATGTTCAGGCGGCAGCAGCATCAAAGAGCCCGTATGGAAAAGGCCGGGTGGCGTCTGCTCTAAAAATTTCTTGACCGCCTCAGGCTTATAATCTCGGTCGGCAATCTGGTCGCGATAAAGGCTATATCGGGGATTTCCATTCTCGACAGTCACAAGAGCCAGAGAGGTTGGCAGAGTGGTGTCGGGCGATAAACATGTGACACCAGCCTGTTGCAAATGGTGTTTAAGTTTTTGTCCGAAATGATCGCTGGAAAAAGGGTTGATGTAAGACGATTTGATTTCTTGGAGGGCCGTTGTGCGGCAGAGATTATACGGGCTGCCGCCAAGGGAGGTTGTGAGATGATCATCGTGATCGATCACACAATCAATGAGGGCTTCGCCCAAGACCGCGATGATGTTATGC
>CAWUMW010000326.1:0-2405 GCA_963923415.1 uncultured Hyphomicrobiales bacterium
GCGCCGACAATGACGCAGTTCATGGCACCGATGCGGCGTGCGACCGGATCAACATGATCAACGATTTTCATCGCCTGTTCTTTGTGCGGGATTGTCAGGTTGCAACCCGAAAACCCCAAAGCGGGGAGGGCACGCAAGGCTTTTTCCAAACCGTCTTCCTTGATGGCCAAAGGCACATAGGCGCCAATCAGATGATGCTGCGCCAACCAGTAATTGTGCAGCTTGGGTGAACGCGAATGCATGACGGGCCACCCCATCACACCAGCCAGCAAATAGCGATCAGGATGCGCCATGATCATCAGTCTCCCATTGGATCAAACATGAAAAATCAATCAGATTTTCAGGACGGATTGGCCGCCAGAATAGCGTTGATGGCGAGGTTCGCCAATTCCTCGTCCTCGGCTTCTGTCAAACCGCTGACGGCAATCGCGCCAACCGTTTGCCCTTTAACAATCACCGGAAGCCCGCCGCTGAAACCGATATAGCGCGGATCACTATAATAGGCGACGTTGAAACCGGTTTCAGGGTGTTTGGCATTTTTGCCGATCAAGCCGGAGGGACGCCGCAAGCGCGCGGCGGTAAAGGCTTTGTTGGTTGCGACATTGACGGAAGAAAACGCCGCACCATCCATTCTGAGCAAGCCGATCAATTCCCCGCGACAATCAGCCACGGCAATGACCGCGCTTTTGCCGCGTTTTTCGGTTTCTTGACGAATGATCTCGATGGCCAGACGCGCATCCGAGTCGCTGAGTGTAAGTTCTTGATACATGACGCCGGTTCCAAATTCAGGCGGCGGGCTCCATCGCTCCACCGAGGAACAATTGTCCCACACGCGGATCATTCAAGAGCTGTTCAGCCGATTCTGACATTCTAGTGCGTCCGAGCTCAAGCACAAGCCCATCATCGGAGATCTGCAACGCGCTGCGTGCATTTTGCTCAACCATTAAAATGGTCACACCTTTGGCGCGCAGGTCTTTCAGAATTTGGAAAATTTCCTGCACCATCAAGGGGGACAAACCGATGGAGGGTTCGTCAATCAAAATGAGGTCGGGATCGAGCAACAGGCCACGGGCAATTTCAACCAGTTTTTGCTGCCCACCTGAAAGAGTTGAGGCCTGTGCATCTTGCTTTTGACGTAAAATCGGAAAGCGTTGCATTGCGGCTTCAATCCGCGCATCGATATCAATCGAACGATCCGCGGCAATGCCACCAAGCTCAAGATTATGACGCACCGTTAATTCAGGAAAAATATTGCGGCCTTGCGGGACATAACAAATGCCCCGCGCCAATAGATCACGCGGTTGCATGCCGGAAATATTTTCGCCTTTGAACAGGATGGAGCCACTGCGCGGTTTCAACATGCCGAAAATAGTTTTGAACACGGTGGATTTTCCAGCACCATTCGGACCAATCACCGTGGTGATGGTGGCACGACGCACGGCAAAGCTGGTGCCGTTAAGAATGGTCATAGCGCCGTAACCGGCCACGACATCATGCAGTGTGAGGATGGGGGCGTTAGTGTCCAAGATAGGCCTCGATCACTTCGGGGTTGGAACGGATTTCATCAGGCGTGCCTTCGGCAATGATTTTACCTTCGGCGAGAACGATGATGCGGTTACACAAAGCCATCACAAATTCCATATTGTGCTCGATCACCACAAAGGTGGCGTTTTGCTCGGTATTGATGGCTTTCAACCGGTCACGCAAATGACCCAACATCGTGAGGTTGACCCCGCCGGCGGGCTCATCCAGTAAGACAAGACGCGGGCCGGCCATAAAGGCCATGGCCGCATCAAGCAGCTTTTGTTGACCATAACTCAAGCCGCCGGCTTTTTCATCGGCGACATGAGCAAGACGAAAGAAGTCAATCATTTGATTGGCAGCACCACTCAGGCCAGCATCGCGTGGACCCAATAACCGTTCCAACATCGTGCCTTTATGTTCTTGACCTGCCAAGATCAAATTATCGCGTACCGAGAGTTCTGGAAAGACCTGCAGCAATTGAAACGTACGGCTGACACCCAAGCGATTCAAATCGCATGGACGCGCGCCCGTGACATCATGGCCATCAACTTTGATTGCCCCTTCACTGGGCTGCAACTGACCGAGAACACAATTGAACAGCGTTGATTTACCGGACCCGTTGGGACCAATAATACCGAGGATCTCTCCTTCATAAACTTTGAAAGAGACGCCATCAACAGCAGTAACACCCCCAAAGCGTTTGCTGATTGAAGTGACTTCAAGAACAGGCTGCATTATTTGCCCTCCTGCTGGGCCATGTCTTTGGCTTTTTCTGCACGTTCAGCGGAAATTCTTTTTTGCCGGAAATGGGCAATGAACCGATCTCCTAAGCCCATAATGCCGGTTGGGCAGAACAACATCAAAACCATCACGACAATCGC
>CAWUMW010000327.1:0-2394 GCA_963923415.1 uncultured Hyphomicrobiales bacterium
GCAGCGGGTGAGAGGGTTGCACATTTAACGCTGACCGAAACCGATCAAGCCGGAGGTGGGGCATGAGTGTGCTCCTGATTGAGGAGGTTGGCCCGGCCACATCGGTGCAGGATCTGGGCCGATTTGGGGCTATTCGTTATGGGCTAGGGACAGCCGGGGCAATGGATCGGTTCGGGCTTGCCTGCGCGAATGTGTTGGTCGGCCAAGCATGGAATGCGCCCGCCATTGAAATCGGCCCTTTGCCGATGCGCCTGAAAGCCAAAGAGGGCAGTGTGCGGCTTGCCGTATCGGGGGCGCCGCGGGGCATGACGCTGAACGGGGCCGCAGTGCCGCTGCATCAAACCTTCTGTTTGGCGGAAGGCGAAGTGCTGGTGATGCGCGCCGCCAAAGGGGGCGTATTTAGCTATCTGGCCATTGAAGGGGGAATTATGGGCACCCCGTCGTTCGGCAGTTTTTCTGTGCATCGGCGTGCGGGTCTAGGGAGTCCCTTGGCGCGTCCGTTTGAAGCGGGCGATTGTCTTGATGTTGGGGCCATGCAGCCGGGCAGCGAGCGCTGCCTCACTCTGCCTGCGGTTAAAGAGGGGCCGATCCGCTGTGTGCTCGGTCCGCAGGATGATTATTTTTCACGCGAGATGATCGAGCAGTTTTTTGCCACCGACTGGGTGATTTCAGCAACCTCTGACCGCATGGGCTATCGCTTGGAAGGGCCGCCTCTGAGCCATGCGCGCTCGCCCAATATTGTGTCCGACGGGATTGCCAATGGCAGTTTGCAAATTCCGGGAAATGGCCAACCTTTGCTGCTGCTGGCGGATCGCGGCACGACAGGGGGCTATCCAAAAATTGCCACTGTGATGACGGCTGATTTGGGGCGCGCGGCACAAACACCGGTTGGTTCGGTGATCCGCTTCCAAAAGATATCGATTGAGGAGGCGCAAGCGCAGAGTCGTGCGCTGTCACATGCGATTGCGGCTTTGCCGCAGCAGTGCCAATGGGTGGGGCAAGAGGGCATTTCAAGCGAGATGTTATTTGCAGGCCATAGTGCTGGTCATGCGGTCAATGCTTTGGATCCATGGGCGTAAGAAAGGCAAGACGGATGGCCACATCACGCGCAACCATAGAGTATTTGTTGGAACAGTTGGCGCCGGCTGGTCAGATGAGCGCGCGCAAAATGTTTGGCGAATATGCGCTTTATCATGGGGGCAAAGTGGTGGCGCTTGTGTGTGATGAAAAGCTTTTCATCAAGCCGACAGAAGCGGGTCGTGCTGTGATGGGTGAGATACAAGAAGGGTTTCCTTATCCGGGTGCGCGGCCGTGGTTTGTGATTTCGGGCGAGGCTTGGGAGGACGCGGACTGGCTGGTGGCGCTTGTGCAAACAACGGCGCGCGCTTTGCCGCCGCCTAAAATCAAAAGACCAAAACGAAGCAAAGCGATTGCGACAAAGGGAGAGACCTATGACACAGATTGATCTCAATTCGGATCTGGGGGAAAGCTATGGGCCTTGGGTGATGGGCAATGATGAGGAGGTGCTCTCGCTTGTCACCAGCGCCAATGTGGCGTGCGGCGGGCATGCTTCCGACCCGGAAACCATGTTCAAAACCTTGATCTTGGCGAAGCAAAAAGGGGTATGTGTGGGGGCCCATCCGGGTTATCCCGACAAAGAAGCGTTTGGGCGGCGCATTATTCCTTATAGTCAGGGCGAGATTGAACGATTTGTCGCCGGACAGATCGGTACATTGATGGGCATTGCCGCTCTGGCGGGCACCAAGATCCATTACATGAAACCGCATGGTGCGATTGCCAATGTTGCCTGCGATGACGAGACGGTTGCCACGGCTTTGACTCTGGCAACCAAAGCGGTGGATCGCAGTTTGCCGATCTTAGCCATTTCCGGAACGGTGTTAGAGACGGTTGCGCAAAAGCATGGCATGCAGACCTATGCAGAAATTTTTGCTGATCGTGCGTACACATCCAAAGGGCGGTTGGTGTCACGTGCACGTCCTGATGCGATGGTGACCGATCCAGAATTTGCGGCACGCCGCTTGGTGGAGTTTATGAAAACGGGATTGATGCCAACGGTGGATGGTGGACCGATCAAACTCAAGGCCGAGTCGATTTGTGTGCATGGGGATAGTGCGCATGCGGTGGGCATGGCGCGGAAGGTGCGTCAGGCACTGGAAGCGGAAGGCATTACGCTGAAGCGGTTTGTGGACTAGGGTCAGACCTCATTCATTTTGCATCAACGGTTGGCTCTGAAAAATGCCCGAGGTCACGAAGAAAAAGCGCAGAAAACCATACGGTTTTAGGCTTTAGAGCGACGTGTTGAAGGATGAAACTTGAGAGGGGCTGCGCTTTAAGGGCGTGGAACCTTGCTCAATTTAATCAGGGGATGGGGCG
>CAWUMW010000328.1:0-2388 GCA_963923415.1 uncultured Hyphomicrobiales bacterium
CCGCCGATCAGCCTTGATCGCCTGCCTGCCCGGAGATCGCCGTGTCGAGCCAATCCCTGCATTTTGATCATGTTTTCTTGCCCGAAGGCTGGCAAACCGATTGCCTGATTGAGGTGCGGGACGGATTGATCACGCAGATCACGCCGTCGGCTGGGCGTTCAATGCCGCATGGCACACAAAAAGTTACGGGCTGGGCTTTGCCGGGCCTGCCCAATCTGCACAGCCATTGTTTCCAAAGAGGCATGGCCGGACTTTCGGAGCGGCGCGGCCCGCAAGGCGACAGTTTTTGGACATGGCGCGAGGTCATGTATCGGTTTCTTGATCGTCTTGATCCTGATGCCGTGGAAGCCATTGCATCAATGGCGATGCTGGAAATGTTAGAAAATGGCTATACATCGCTCGCTGAATTTCATTATCTGCATCATGATCCGCACGGACGGCCTTATGCAAACCGCGCAGAAATGGCCGAGCGGATCATCGCGGCCGCCGATAAAACGGGCCTGTGTTTAACCCTGCTGCCCGTCTTTTACGCGCATGGGGATTTTGGTGGGGCAGCGCCCAATCCCGGGCAACGCCGTTTTCTTTCCTCACTGGATGATTTTGAAACTTTGTTTTCGCAATCACGTCACGCTTTGCGCGCTCTGCATGGCGCGCGTCTGGGTCTTGCGCCGCATAGTCTGCGCGCTGTCACGCCTGCGCAATTGCAAGCCCTGATCGCACTCTGCCCGCAAGGACCGATCCATATTCACGTGGCTGAACAACAGAAAGAGGTTGAGGCCTGTTTGGCATGGTCTGGGCAACGGCCCGTGGCATGGCTGCTTGATCACATGCCCCTTGATCAGCGCTGGTGTTTGATCCATGCCACACATATCACCACACAAGAATGCCAAGACCTTGCCCGCAGCGGCGCAGTGGCTGGCCTTTGCCCAATTACCGAAGCCAATTTGGGTGATGGCCTGTTTCCAGCCCCGGCCTTTTGTGAAGCGGGTGGACGGATCGGTGTCGGCTCCGATTCCAATATCGAAATTGTTGCTGCGCATGAATTACGCTGGCTTGAATATGGACAACGCTTGTTCCATCAGGGCCGCAATCTGCTGGCCCAACAGCAAGACCTGTCAACCGGCGAACAGCTTTACCGCATGGCCTGTGCAGGCGGCGCGCAAGCGCTTGATCAAGCGGTTGGTCGCATTGCAATCGATCAACGTGCAGATTTCGTTGTGCTCGATCCGGCGCATCCAACCCTGAGCGGCCAAGCGCCCGCGCATAGGATGGATGCTTACGTGTTTTCAGCCGGCCCACAGGCGATCAAACACGTGATTTGTGGCGGCATCACCCGCGTTTCAGACGGGCACCATCACAAGCGGGATGAGATCATCCGCGCCTATCAAGCCTGCATGAAACAGTTGCTCGCTTGAGCGCCCGCATCAAAACCGGATCATGAGGAAGAGCTGCGCCACCAATCACGCATCCGAAACCAATGCGTCATCAAGGGCAAAAACCACGGTCGGCCATCGTAAAAAGGCACGGCTTGAAACGGCAGATCATCAAATGCGGTCTTGCCCTCCGCCTCGCCTAACACCTTCATGGCCAATTTGTGCCCGAGATAACTCATTAAGGCCACGCCCGATCCATTGCATCCCAAAGCGAACCAAACCCCATCGGCCTGTCCGATCCCCGGCAAATCACTGCGCGTCATCGCCACATTGCCCGTCCAACAATGGGTGATCTCTACAGGCTCAAGTGAGGGAAACAACGCCACCAATTCGCGCCGCAGCCGCATCTGCGCCTCATCCAAGGGGATCGGATGCAAGGCCGCTCGACCCCCGAGAATAATCCGCTCCCCATCTGGCGACGGGCGGTAATACAAATGCTTTTCGCGTGTTTCGACAACCATGCGCTGGTTTGGAATCAGCGCGCGCACTTTTTCAACGCCCAGCGGCGCGGTGGCAATCAAAAAACTAGGGATCGGCACCAAGGCGCGCGCCTGTTTTGAAAAAGGAGGCGCGGTATAACCATTACTGGCCAGAAGCAGCGTGCGCGCACGCACCGTTCCGCGGGGTGTTTCCACTAAAAATCCTTCGCCCTCGCGCCGATATCCACGAACCGGGGTAAAGCCAGCGACTTGAGCGCCCGCCTGACGCACCGCAGCCAAAAGACTTTGCTGATAGAGCGCCGGATGCACCCCTGCATGCGATAAAAACAATAAGCCCCCTTGGTAACAGGACGTTGCAATTTCACGGTGCAGATCCGCTTTGCTGATCACCTCCACCGGCAGCTTGAAGTCGCGGCTCAACAAATCCGCTTCCCGACCCATCGCCTCGTAATCGGCCTGTGTCCACGCCCCGCGCAAACGCCCAACCTCCTGCAACCCTGCATCAAGCCCGCGTG
>CAWUMW010000329.1:0-2381 GCA_963923415.1 uncultured Hyphomicrobiales bacterium
GCCATCAAGGCTTAGCTGTGTTTCGGGAATGGTCAAAATTTGCTGATTGTCTTGGTCCGTAATCGTGGCATCACGAACAATCAGTTTGATTCCACTTTCATCTTTGGCCAACACCGTATGATCAACACGGATTTGTACGCGATGATCAAAGCTGCTCTCCATCAAGCTAATCACGATTTGATTAAGGCCCTCAAAGGTAAGCGGGCCAGATAACAGCCGCACACTGATCAGACCCGTCCCGAGCAAGATCAAGATGAGTAAAAAGGCGATCATCTCGCCGAGCAGAATGAGCGGCCGCCGCAGACGGGACGTCATCGGGCGTAAGAACGCCTTTGCCTCACGAGGCGGTACTGTCGGGTCATGCTCTTGTACCACGAGAAACCTTCACGCTACCTTTTCATGCGGCCTTATGTGTTAGGGCCTTCATTATTGTGGCCTCACTTCACTTAACCTTGCTTCACAGAGGCCTTGATCAAGCGATAATGAATTATCGTTGCAAATGATTCGTATAAAGGAAGGCAAAAATGAGCCCAACAATAAAAATAGGTGAAAATGCCCCCCATTTTCAATGTGCGGCTGATGGTAATCATTTGATTTCTCTCAGCGATTTTAAAAACAAAAAGGTTGTCCTGTATTTTTACCCAAAGGATGACACATCGGGCTGTACGCAAGAGGCCTTGGATTTCAATGGTCTGCTTGATGATTTCAAAAAATGCGACACCATTGTTTTAGGGATCTCTCCCGATAGTAGCAAAAAACACGACAAATTTAAGGCCAAGCACGGTTTGAATTTTACGCTGTTAGCGGATGAGGAAAAATCCGTACTGTCAACATTTGGTGTTTGGGTAGAAAAGAGCATGTATGGACGCAAATATATGGGGGTTGAGCGCACCACCGTGTTGATCGACCGTCAAGGCAAGATTGCCCAGATCTGGCCCAAAGTGAAGGTGACCGGTCATGCGGCCGAGGTGCTGGCCGCAGCGCAAGCCTTGTAAAACAAAGCGTCCTTGTTAATCGATATCTTCGACATCCACTTGCCCGCCATAGACGCGTTGGGCTAGGGCTGCTTCGATGAAATCATTGATATCGCCGTCCAGCACATCGGAGGGCGATGTTGACTGCACACCCGTGCGCAAATCTTTAACGAGCTGATAGGGTTGCAGCACATAGGACCGTAACTGGTGCCCCCAGCCAATTTCGCTTTTGGTGGCATTGGCTGCATTGGCCTTTTCTTCACGCTTTTTCAGTTCCAGCTCATAAAGGCGGGCGCGCAACATATCCCATGCCTTGGCACGATTTTTATGTTGGGAGCGCTCCTGCTGACAGGCCACAACAATGCCAGTTGGTAAATGGGTAATACGAACCGCAGAGTCTGTTGTATTGACGTGCTGCCCCCCCGCACCCGAAGCGCGGAATGTGTCTATCCGGCAGTCGCCTTCATTGACGTCAATTTGAATACGATCATCAATCACAGGATAGACATTGACGGATGCAAAACTTGTGTGCCGCCGCGCATTAGAGTCAAAGGGCGAAATCCGCACCAGACGATGCACACCTGTTTCTGTTTTTAACCAGCCATAGGCATTATGCCCTCTGATTTGTAGCGTGGCCCCTTTGATGCCGGCTTCTTCCCCATCCGCAATATCCATCACCTCGACTTTGTAGCGGCGGCGTTCTCCCCAGCGTGAATACATGCGCATTAACATGCTGGCCCAATCTTGGCTTTCTGTACCCCCGGCACCGGAATGGACTTCGACGAAACAATCATTCTGATCCGCTTCACCCGACAAGAGGGTTTCAACTTGTTTTTGGGCCAAATCTGTTTTTAGGCGTCGAATGGTCTCTTCGCCTTCTGTGATGACGTCTTGGTCATTTTCATCTTCACCCATTTCAATGAGGGTGATGGCGTCATCAAGTTCATCACTTAAGCGTTTAAGCGATTGCAAACGATCATCCAAATCCGTGCGCTCGCGCATGATTTTTTGTGCGGCGTCAGGATCATTCCACAAATTGGGGTCTTCGGCTTTTTCGTTGAGTTCAGCCAGACGTTTGGTTGCAGCCGGAACATCGAGATGACGGCGCAAAAGTTCGAGCGATTGTCGGGCCGCTTCAACCAATGCTTCAATTTCCGCACGCATCATCTTATCCTTGTTGTTGTGTCACCAGAGATCAGAAAGATCGCTGTTAATATAATTTGCCTGAGAACGGTGTGTTTGTTTCCAGAGGCGGTAGACCTAAGCCCGTTTGGTCCATGGGCGTCAAACCATTTTCTCCCGGTGCTGTGCCGGGTTTAAAGGCTTCGACAATTCCATCCCCATCCGATTTATTGCCGGTTGCAGGATCAATTTTAACGAGTTTAATGCCGGCCGGAACTCGGAATG
>CAWUMW010000330.1:0-2356 GCA_963923415.1 uncultured Hyphomicrobiales bacterium
TGTAGAGAGGTCTCGTGGGCTCGGAGATGTGTATAAGAGACAGGCAACGGCCTGTGCCGCTGAACATGCCGCAGCTTTAGCTGAAGCGCAGATGATGCAAGCACAAGCCCTCACGCAAATTGCCGAACAGGGGGCTCACTTTATGACGCCACCCCGCGCTTTATTGGATCAAGCGCGTGTTCATACCCGTAATTTGTTGCAGGAGATGGCCGCAAGTTCTTCTTTGGCGCAGGAGATTTTTTCGAGCTATACACTTGCTCAAAAAACCATGGTGGCATGGGATCGACTGACTTATCTACCGCCCGATCCTCAATAAAGCTTTGCCTCCAATCGGTGCTGTTAGTGGCGATGCGTGCGGGCGTCATCAACGGCTGCACGCAAGGCTTTGGCAGCCTCTACGGGATCTTGGGCTTTTAACACAGCCCCAATCACCGCGATACCGTCAACGCCTTGGGCCATCACATCGGCGACGTTCTGGGCATCAATGCCTGCTATGGCTCCGACAGGCAGATGCGGCAGCGTTTGGCGAAGCGTATCGCACAAGGCTTTCAAACCCTTCAGCCCAATCGGTTGATCGGGATTGTCTTTGTGGACAGTGCCGAACACGCCGCCACAGGTTGCGTAATCAACGGGCTCATGGCGCAAACGCTCGGCATGATCGTGATTTTTGAGGGTGCGACCAATCAGCGCGCGCGGCCCCAATAAAGCGCGGGCTTGCTCAGGGGTGATATCGCTTTGTCCTAAATGAACGCCTTGCGCGCCACTGATCATTGCAACATCAACCCGGTCATTAATGAGCAGAGGGGGATGCGTGTCACCCAATGCTTTTAAAATGGCTTGCGCGGTTTCCACCATCATTTTTCCATCGGCTTCTTTGTCGCGATATTGCAGTAAGGTTGCGCCGCCTTGCACCGCCTGTTGAGCAAGCTGTGGCAAGAGCGCACGGGGAGCGGCAACGGGATCAAGCAAGACATAAAGGCGGTGGTCGGCGCGGTTCATTGTTGTTCCCACTTTTTAAAATCATAGCGCAGCCGTTCGGCGGTGAGATGATGCAACGCATCGACGAGGCGCAGAGCAAAGCTGGCTGGACCTTCGGCGTCTTGCGCGGCGATTTCCTGCGCGATTCCATAGGCGGCAAAGGCGGTAACGGCAGCTAAAGCGGCATCTGGCTCGACAGCGAGCAGGGCCGACATTAGCGCGCTTAACGCACAGCCTCCGCCGGTCACGAGCGCAGCATAAGGGTGACCGTGTCGCACAGAGAGTGTTGTTGCGGGTGTGATGACACGATCAACTGGTCCCGAAAGCGCCAGAACCGTGTGGGGTAGCGATGAGAGATCGTGCTGCAAAACATGGGCTTCGGCTTCATTGCAGCGGATAATGGCAGGACGCGCTTTTAATAATGTGCGGGCAAAATTTAAGCGATGCGGTGACCGCTCGATAAAGACCGGATCCAGCACAAAGCGTTGCGGGGGGCTGAGCGTTTCAAGGGCAAGCGTAATGGCGTGTTTTCTGTCAGGGTCCAGCGTGCCAAGATTAATCAACATTCCATCCGCGGCTTTGACGAAATCAGCGATTTCCTCGTGATCGGTTGTCATGCTGGGGATAGCGCCACAGGCTAGCAGAAGATTAGCGGTAAAATTTTGCACCACATGATTAGTGATGCAATGCACCGAGGGGCGTTTATCGCGCAACGCCTGCCAGACCGTCCCAATGCGTTGATCAAGCCTGTCTGTCATGGATGTTTAAGCGGTTCCGAAAACACGGGTGAAAATCGTATCGACATGTTTCAAATGGTAACCGAGATCAAATTTTTCTTCGATCTCTGCAATACTCAATGCCGCTGTGACCTCTTTGTCGGCTTTCAGCAAAGAGAGGAAGTCACCCTCACCACGCCAGACGGGCATGGCATTCCGCTGCACGAGGCGATAGGCGTCTTCGCGACTGATCCCTTTTTGCGTCAGGGCCAACATGACGCGCTGCGAATGCACCAATCCGCCCAACCGATCAAGATTTTTCATCATGTTTTCGGGATAGACAACAAGCTTTTCAATCACACCTGTTAAGCGCGCTAGGGCAAAATCGAGCGTAATGGTGGCGTCGGGGCCAATCATGCGCTCAACTGACGAATGGGAAATATCCCGCTCATGCCACAAAGCAACATTTTCCATTGCAGGCATTGCGAAGGCACGCACCATGCGCGCAAGCCCGGTGAGATTTTCGGTCAGCACGGGATTACGCTTATGCGGCATTGCGGAAGAGCCTTTTTGCCCGGGCGAGAAATATTCCTCTGCTTCCAAAACCTCCGAGCGCTGTAAATGGCGAATTTCCGTTGCCACACGTTCGATTGAGGAGGCAA
>CAWUMW010000331.1:0-2347 GCA_963923415.1 uncultured Hyphomicrobiales bacterium
GTTTCGAGCAAAGGTAATTGCGGCTCCCACATCTGCGCTGACGCACCGAGAGAATTTGATAACACAATCCACGGCGCGCCTTCAGGCTGTCCAGACACATAGGTTGCTAAGGCAAAGGATCCGCACGAAACCTTAACTGCCGCACTCATTCTGCAACCTCAGCGTGCGGGCGAGAGCGTGATCCTGCCTGATTGATCAGGGGCAGCGCTTTCTCTGCCAATAAAATCATCGAGCGACGGCCCAAATTTTTATCTTTCCAGTCTTTGCCTGCATAAAGCAGCGTTCCAAATTCACCAACTTCGTCTTTAAAAGCGAGAAGATCATCGGCGACTTTATCCGGTGTCCCCCAAATGATCAGCTTGTCGCAGATCATGTCCAAGGTGACCTCGTCATCGGGTTGGTCCCGATAGGTTTTGAACAATTCAATCCGGCCATTCTTTTTCAGCTTGGTAAACAAGGACCGATAATAAGACACATAAGGCCCTTGCGGATCCAAAGCATAGGCTTTGGCAGTGGCAAGATCATCGGCTACAAAAATACTTTTGGCGACACGCCAATTGGCGGGATCAGCTTTCCGGCCACCTTTCTCGCATCCTTCCACATATTTGGGCCAATGGCTTTTCACCCAAGCAGGCATCAAGAAATTCGCTGAAATCGGATCCCATCCGCGCGCCGCAGCCTCAGTCACACCTTTTGAAAAAGGCGCAACAGCCGTCACGCAAATCGGCGGATGCGGTCGCTGCAACGGCTTGGGCATAACCCCTTGGCCAATTTCTTTCATCAAGGTTCGTTCGGTGGAAATCGTCCAATATTTCCCTTTGAGATTATAGGGGGCTTCGCCCTCCCAAATCGCCAAAATCTGGTTGATCGCCTCTAAAAACATTTCATTGCGATTATTGTCTAAATTGCCGAACACTTCAGCATCCGACAAGAGACCGCCGGGGCTGATCCCGAAGTTAAAGCGCCCATCTAACATGTGATCAAGCATGGCAATGGTCGACGCAATGGCGGCGGGGTGACTGTTGGGCATATTGATTGTGCCAGTGCCTAAACGCATCCGCTTAATCGACGATGCAATCCACGCTACAAAGGTGATGCAGGACGTAATATTCTCAGCTTGATCGGTCACATGCTCGCCCGCATAGGCTTCAACAAAGCCAAGCTCATCGGCCAGAATAAAGGCTTCACGATCTTCATCGAGACATTGCCGCCAATCTTTGTCGAGCGGATGGATGGGCATGGTAAAAAAGCCGAGATTCATGGTCACACTCCTCCAATTCGAAAAAGGCACAGCCCTGGTGCGGTCACTGTGCCTTGGCGCTCATCCGTTTGCAGGTTCTCGCAAGCCCTTGTTGAGCTTGTTCTCAACATCCTGCACCCCATCTGCCTGAGACTAAAGATGGACGTGCAGCATGGAAAATGATAATTCTTAATTTCCGTTATCAGTTTTTCTAATAAGCTTATCCCTCCGCCTGACACAAAATCTTTAAAACCATGCGCTCTCTGAGACAGATTCAATCCTTTGTGGCGGTTTTTGAAGAAAAATCTTTCACCGCCGCTGCTGAACGAGAAGGCGCGACCCAATCGGGTCTGTCCCAGCATGTTCGGCAATTGGAAGAAAGCTTGGGCGTCACCTTGCTGCTGCGGGATGGGCGCGGCATTCACCCCACCGCGTTAGGGGAACGTTATTATGCAGAATGCGTCACTTTGTTGCGTCGTCTTGATGGGATCGAAGCGGATCTGCTCAATGCGGCGGCATGGGGAGGAACCGTGCGCGTTGGTCTCATGCCCACCTTTACGCGCGCTGTTCTTGCACCTGCCTTGCAAAATTTCATGCAAGCCGCCCCCACGGTTGATGTGCAGGTGACGGAAGCCTATTCAGGCGTGCTGACTGAATTGGTGCGCAAAGGCGAACTTGATTTTGCCATTGTTCCGGGTTTTCAGGGCGCCATTGGACTGTCGACATCCTTGCTGATCCGCGACAGAGAAATGATTGTTGCGGGCAAAGGCTGGCTCAAGCCCCATTTAACACCTGTCAGCCTCAAACAGATCAAACCGCTGAAACTGGTTGTGCCCGGCCCACAAAACACCCGCCGCCGTACGATTGAAACCTATTGCATGACCAATGGGCTAACGATTGACCGTGTCTTGCAACTTGATGCCATGATGGGCACGCTCGATTTGATTGCTCATTCTGAATGGATGGCCATTCTGCCGGGCGTGATGATGGTCAATGATTTGGATGGATCACGCTTTGATATCAGGCCGCTCAGCGAGCCAGAGCTTTACACGGATTTTGTTCTCATCGAACCAACCCGCAAAGTCTTGTCCCCAGCCGCGCAGCTGT
>CAWUMW010000332.1:0-2332 GCA_963923415.1 uncultured Hyphomicrobiales bacterium
ATTTCCGCTGGTTCGTCCCGTTTTACATGCTCTGGATGCAGAAAACGCGCATCTGATGACCCTAAAAGCGCTGTCCATGCTTCCCGCCCATCGTCCCCCTGTAGAGGATCAGCGCCTTGCAATGCGGGTGGCCGGTTTGGATTTTCCTAATCCTGTGGGGCTAGCGGCAGGCTTTGATAAAAATGCCGAAGTAATGGACGCCATGCTGATGCTGGGCTTTGGCTTTGCCGAAATCGGCACCGTAACCCCGCTGCCGCAAGACGGGAATCCGCGTCCACGCTTGTTTCGTTTGCCGCGCGATCAAGCCGTCATCAACCGCTTTGGCTTTAACAATGATGGCATGATCCGCGTCGCCGAACGCCTGCACGCACGCGCCCATAGACCGGGGCTAGTCGGCATCAATATCGGCGCCAATAAAGACGCGGTTGACCGCACGCAAGATTATGTGAAGGGCATTCACCATTTTGCCCCCTTGGCCCATTATTTTACGGTCAATATTTCCTCCCCCAACACGCCCGGCCTGCGTGATCTGCAACAAGAGGCGGCGCTTGATGATTTGCTGGCCCGCGTGCTGGAGGCCCGCGACCACGCCCGCCCTGACACGCCCCCGCCAGTCTTTTTAAAAATCGCGCCCGATCTCGATCGGATCGGTCTTGATCAAATCACCCAGACCGCGCTCAAACGCAAAATTGATGGGCTGATCGTCAGCAATACCACGGTCTCGCGCCCAGCCTTGCAAGAGGCCCAGCTGGCAAAAGAAACCGGCGGTCTATCCGGCGCCCCTTTATTTGCCCGCTCCACCCGCATCCTTGCTGAAGTCTATGAACGGGTTGGCCACGCCCTGCCATTGATCGGGGTGGGGGGGATTCATGATGCCGACAGTGCCATCGCCAAAATCGAGGCCGGAGCGAGCCTCATTCAGCTCTATTCGGCCCTTGTCTATCAGGGCCCCGCTTTACTGGAGCAGATCAAACAAGGCTTAACGACACGCCTGCAGCAAGAGCAGCACAAAGACCTGACGCCTTTGATCGGCCGCGCCGCGCGCCAATGGACCAGCCAACCCTTTCCGGACTGATTGAAAAACGCCTTAGCCGATCAGCCGCAACACGCGCAGCACAAACCAGATCGGCACAACTACCACCAAGCCATAGACAAAATACTGCCCGACTTCGACCAAGCTGTCCCAACTGAACACAAACAGATGACGAACAATCACTTCAAGGCTGCGCCACAAGGCCCAAGGCGTGAGTTCAAACAAAGCCAGAAAAACACCGACCAAGATCGATAAAAACGCCAGGCGGACCAGCACGCGCACGGGCGGTCCCCCCAACAGACGTTGTAAAAAATCACCCATCGATCTCAATCCGATACAGGCCTTTATTCGGGCGCTGGATGCCACTGCCCTGCGGCAATCTTGGACGCGGTAATCACCGCTTGCGTGCGGCTTTCGACCCCGAGTTTTTGCAAGATCGCCGACACATGCGCTTTCACGGTGGCTTCGGACACCGATAATTCATAGGCGATCTGCTTGTTGAGCAAGCCTTCTGACAACATCATCAACACACGGACTTGCTGAGGCGTCAGACTGCCCAAGCGTTTGACGATCTCGCCCGTTTCATGATCCATCGGATGGGCCAGATCCACATCCGCGGGTGTCCACACACTGCCATCCAAAACCGCTTGCATGGCTTGGCGCATCGTGTCGCTATCAACCGATTTGGGAATATAGCCTGACGCACCAAAATCAATTGCATGGCGAATGGTAGCCCGCTCTTCATTGCCAGACACAATCATCACCGGTGTTCCCGGATATTGGGCCCGCAAATACATCAAACCGGAAAAGCCTTGCGCACCGGGCATAGTCAGATCAAGTAAGATCAAATCAAGATCACCCTCACGGCTGAGATGGGCCGCCACCTCTTCAAAGGTACCCGCTTGCAGAATCTGTGCATCGGGCAGCAGACTTAAGACCGCCTCTTTCAATGCACCGCGAACCAACGGATGATCATCCGCAATCAAGATCTTGATTTGGGACTCTGACACACTGCCCCCCTTTTTGCCTGTTGCCCTCGTGTAACGCTGTACTCTCTTTCAGCCGCGCACAAGGCAGGGCGTCACCATTGTTCATAAAATCGACATAAAAAACAAGCCGCTAACAAAAAAAATCTGTATTCGGCCCATGCGCCCGCCGCCAACACCACAATTCACCAGATTGAGCCGATACAAGACCGCTCTTGCGTCCAACCACTCAAGAGAAAAAAACACGAAGAAAAAACGAAAGAGGGGAGGACAAAACTCAGGTCCAAAACACCAAGCCCCTCACACGACGCCT
>CAWUMW010000333.1:0-2302 GCA_963923415.1 uncultured Hyphomicrobiales bacterium
GTGAAATTTTCCGGTGATCCTTCCGAGCAATACACCAATGTTTTTGCTGAAAGTGGAACCGCACCAAAGAATAAAGCCATTCCAATGCCAGCCAAGCTGGCTTTTAATGATCGTGTCATGTTTTTCCCCAATCTGATCACAGCATGATCACTCCCCTGTCTCTTCATCCGACAAAGGAATGACGGCAGAACGGTTCATATTCAAACAACCATCCACCTTGCTGGCTATCGAACCCTGTTTTGGTCCAAGTTGCAAGGCATAACACCATCAATCTGCAACTTGGGCAGGCCATCTTGGTGATCCAAATGGGCTGCAAGACCAAACACATCGGCCAAATTTTGAGAGGACATCACCGCCTCAACCCCGCCTTGGGCAAAGACTTGCCCATGATCGAGCAAGATGAGTTCATCTGCAAAACGCGCGGCCAGTGACAAATCATGCAAAACAACGAGAACCGAACGACCCTGATCGACCTGCTGACGCAATAAATGCAGCATTAAATATTGCTGTCGCACATCCAAGCCGCTGATCGGTTCATCCAATAAAAGCCAAGGGGCCTGTGTTGCCAAAACCCGCGCTAACAAGACCCGCGCGCGTTCACCGCCCGATAAATGCGTTATCTCCCGCTCAGCTAAAGCATTTAAATCTGTATTTTCAATAGCTTGATCAACGGCCTGCTGGTCAGCCTCTGTTGCGGTCTCGAAACTGGATCCATAGGGGATACGACCAAGCATCACCACATCACGGACCCGCAACGGCCAAGCAATGGTCCGATCCTGACTCAAATAAGCGATGGATTTGGCACGTTCCAACCGTGGAAGGGCAGACAACGACCGCCCATCAAACGTCACATGACCAGTATGATGCGGAATGATACCCGCCAAGTACCGCAACAAGGTCGACTTTCCTGCCCCATTTGGGCCAATCAGCACATGGTAGCGCGATGGCGGCAAATGAAGATCAAGCGGACCCACAACGGGATCTGCCCCATAACCAAGCCGCACTTGAGTCATGTGCCATCCACTCACACGAAAGATCCTCTTTTGCTCTCGCGTTTTAGCGCCACAAGATAAAGTGGCACGCCCAATAAAGCCGTCAAAGCCCCAATTTTAATTTCGGTTTGAGACGGGATCAAACGCACCGCCATATCCGCCAGTAACAATAAAATGGCGCCGGCCAAGGCTGAAGGGATTAAAATCTGTTTGGGATCATAAGAAACCAGCCGCCGCATAATTTGTGGAGCCGCCAAGCCGATAAATCCAATCGCACCAGCTACAGCAACCGATGCACCAATTCCAAGTGCAACAGCCCATAAGGTTAAATGGCGCAGTCGTGCAACATCAATCCCCAAAGACAACGCTGTTTCTTCTCCCAGTGACAAAGCCCGATAGGCATTGCCCTGCCAAAGCAAAACGAGCATCGCCAATACAATAAAGGGTGCCGCCAATTTGACATGCTGCATTGAGCGATTTTCAAAGGAACCCATCAGCCAAAATACAATTTCTGTCATAGCAAATGGATTGGCAGACAAAGCCATCACGATTGTTGTTGCAGCACCCGCTAGACTGCCGACCGCCATCCCGGCCAAGATCAACACCGCCGCAGACGCCTGTCGGCCTGCAAGTAAATAAAGCAGAACCAATGACCCGACAGCCATCGCCATAGAAGCAAGCGGCAATGCCCAAGACAAGGCACTAGCAAAGCCGCCATAGAGCATCACAACAGCCCCAAAGGCTGCCGCTTGCGGTGCGCCAAAAATACTGGCATCGGCAAGCGGATTGCGGAGCAAAGCCTGCAACGCCGCACCTGATAGGCCCAAAACAGCTCCAACCAAAACAGCCAGCACCGTGCGAGGCAAGCGGATGTCATACACAATAACGGAAGCCACACCGTGATGGCTAAATATAGCTTGCAAACTTTCTGTCAGGCCAAGCTCAGCCTCTCCAATCAATAAAGAGAGTAAGCAAAGACAAACCAGCAATAAACTTAATCGTCTGACAATCCGCTTGAGAGAAAAAGAGGAAGACTGCATCACAGACGTTTCATTCTATAAGGGGATGCACGTAAATTGATGAGTGCGCGACACTGCATAAAATTTTGCTGTCTGAAATGCAGGCTTCTTTTGCTCCCTAAAACAGCATGATCTTTGCAAAAATCATGGACGCAGACCATCACCATTTTGCTTTCAAGCCCAGTAAAAATGAACGTCCTGCAGTACCAAAATCACGCACCACTTCATAATGCGCATTGGTTAAATTTTCCATCCGCACATAAGCGGTCAGAATTTCGCTGATTTTATAAT
>CAWUMW010000334.1:0-2297 GCA_963923415.1 uncultured Hyphomicrobiales bacterium
GTGAAACCGCCTTTAGCTTCAATGACCTTGCAGACCGCTGCGGTGTCGAGATCATCCAGCTTCATCGCCAAAGCCTGTTCATAGACTTCATTGGACTTCTCGAATAAGTCAATGGGGCATCCAAGCTTGCGGGCAAAGTCACCAATCACCGTCATATCCTTGCGCCATGTCACCATCCGCATGGATGCGGGCAAGTAATGATT
Source organism: uncultured Hyphomicrobiales bacterium (assembly GCA_963923415.1). Classification (GTDB taxonomy): domain Bacteria; phylum Pseudomonadota; class Alphaproteobacteria; order Rhizobiales; family Beijerinckiaceae; genus CAIYZJ01. The sequence goes on from CAWUMW010000334.1 coordinate 204, forward strand.
AGCCGCCATCATCGGCGCCCTTAATTCAAAGATCCGCGACCCACCAGCGCCCGGTCCCACAATCTCAACAATCTTTTGCGGATCAAGTCCGGCTTGCATTCCCAACACCATCGCTTCTGCTGACGCCACATTGTGGATCGCCACCAAATAATTGGCGACATATTTCATCTTCGAGCCATTGCCAAACACACCGAGATCGGCAACCTGCTTGCCAAAATCAAGGAATAACGGCTTGAGCGTTTCAATGACCTCCTGAGGGCCGCTGGCATAAATAACCAGATCACGCTTGGCCGCTTGCGCGCCCGTGCCGCTGAGCGGGCAATCAAGCGGGCAATGGCCCTTGGCACGCAACACATCCGCAAAGGCGATCTTGTCCTCAAGCGCCAATGTGCTGAGTTCCACAACGATCAAACCAGGCTGCGCATGGCTGGCCGCAATCTCTTCGGCCACCGCTTTAACAATTTTGGGGCTTGGCAAGGAGGTCAGAACCACCCGCTCGTGTTCCGCAACAGCTGCGGCTGAGGCCGCGAGATGCCCGCCTGCTTTTTTGAAAGCCTCGATAGCAACCGGATCGATGTCAAATCCTGTGACATGCCACCCACGCTCGCACAAATTCCGGGCAATCGCGCCGCCCATAATCCCCAAACCAATTATTCCAACCGATTTTTTCATGTGCTTTTTCCCTATAATTCTTGGCTGTCATTTATTTGATGGGAGGATGCGGTAATTTGGCCAAACCCTTTTCCATGACAAATGTATAGCGCAGCGAATACCAATCGCCTTTCACATCCGCCTCTGGCGCAGGGCCCGTATGGTGATCAAATTGACCGATCAAAGCCCGCGTCACGCCAAACACCACATCAGATTCAAGATCACGGTCATCATCAACAAAGACTTGCGTGACAAGGGTTTTGAAGCCCTCCTTGAAACATAAAAAATGAATATGTGCCGGACGGTAATGACGCCGATTTTGTGCGCGGATCATATCCCCGACTGGTCCATCCATCGGGATCGGATAGCCTGCGGGCTTAACGGAACGAAACGCAAAACGTCCCTGCGCATCGGTGATAAATTTGCCGCGCAAATTCATATCGGCCTGAGTCTCATCTTGATTTTCATAAAGACCGATGGGCGAAGATTGCCAGACATCGACCTCAACACCGGCGAGCGGATTGCCCTCTTGATCCTTAATGAGGCAATCAGCAAACAAAACCGGACCGGGCGTGTCCGAGCGGACGATGGAGCCGCCATTGTCTGTTTTGGGGGAGCGCATACGCCAGAACGGACCCAACAGCGCCGCAGCGGTTTCTGTTGATCCATTCTTGCCATTGTTCATCAAACAAACCAGTGTTGAAAATCCAATCGTATCAGAAAACAAAATGGCTTCGTTATGCACATCATTGGTTTGCTGACCAATGCGATTGAGAAACTCAATCCCATATTCAAACTCTTCTTCCGTCAACTGCACCTCTTGGGCAAAAGCATGCGCATGACGGATCAGAGCGTGCATAATCTGTTTGGCACGGGGATTGGTTGTGCTGTCTAACGCTTGCAACACAGCACTGGTGACGCCTGCACTATCTTCAATAATCATCTCCGCCCCCTTGCTTGACGCAGGCCCTTGATGGCCAGCCTCACCTATTAACTCTCATTCACGGACGCAATGCAAGTTCTGCCCCTGAATGTAAACTTTGCCCCTTAATGCAAATCTTGTCCGTCCACCAATTCCACAATATCTTGCGGTGCCAGTGGATGATGCGTAATCCGCACGTTGAAAGGCGCAAGCGCATCCTCAATCGCAGCAATCACACAGGCCGTTGCGGGAATGGTCCCGCCCTCCCCGGCCCCTTTCACGCCAATGGGATTGCGTGGCGAGGGCGACTCCATATGTTTGATTTCGATACGCGGCATTTCGGTAGCGAGCGGCAATAAATATTCGCCATAATTGGTTGTTTGCGGCTGCCCATTCTCGTCATAGACCATCCGCTCAAACAAAGCATTGCCGATGCCATGCACCACGCCACCGCGAATCTGTCCATCCACCAACATAGGATTGATCAAACGGCCGCAATCATGCGCAACAACATAGCGCAG
>CAWUMW010000335.1:0-2240 GCA_963923415.1 uncultured Hyphomicrobiales bacterium
GTGGGCTCGGGGTGCTGGAATATGTGTTTTATAAAGTCATGCCCAGCATTGCTTTAGCGGATGTGGTGGCGGCGCTTTTGGTATTTCGCCTGCTCTATCTCATCATTCCGCTGATTTTTGCGATTGTCATGGTGGTGCTGTTTGAGCGCAATAAATTGGTCGAAACCCTCACCCGTCGCCATTATTGATGGGCTTTAGCGATAGAGCTGGATGCGGGTTGTGCGTAATCCGGCAATGCCATGTTCATCAATGGACGACTGCCAAGACAAAAACTCGTCGACGGTGAGGGTATACCGCGCGCAGGCTTCTTCGAGGCTGATCAAACCGCCCCGCACGGCGGCCACCACTTCGGCTTTGCGGCGGATCACCCAACGGCGGGTATTGGAGGGGGGCAGATCGGCGATGGTGAGCGGTGCGCCATCAGGGCCGGTGACATATTTGGCCTTTGGACGAAAATGATCGTTCATGATGTTCTTGTTCCCCGTTCGCAAACACACGTCGCTATTTGAGCTTGTCTTAGCGGGATTGGATTAAAAATTACCTAAACGCCGAATTTTTCTTTGTCCCAAAGCGGGACGCGGGCAGATAAAGACTGGTCCCGCGCCCTTCAAAACGCTAAAGAGAGCACGGGGGCTGGGATTTTTTAATCTGTCGGGTGAGGCGAAGATGGATGTGCACTCAATAGATCTCGGGTTGGATCTGCCGGGAAATCCAGCCGATACGCGCGTGGTTGTGGCGATGTCAGGCGGGGTGGATTCCTCGGTGGTGGCCGGGCTACTGGCCGCGCGCGGTTATGATGTGATCGGCCTCACCTTGCAGCTTTATGATCATGGCGAAGCGGTGCATCGGGCCGGGTCCTGCTGTGCAGGGCAAGATATTCACGATGCGCGGCGGGTCGCCGAGACCCTCGACATCCCCCATTATGTGCTCGATTATGAAAGCCGGTTTCGGGATGCGGTGATTGATCGCTTCGTTGACTCTTATCTGGCTGGCGAAACTCCTGTGCCCTGTGTGGATTGTAATCGCACGGTGAAGTTTCGGGATTTGCTGGCCACAGCGCAGGATTTGGGCGCGCAGGCTTTGGCAACCGGCCATTACGTGATTAGTAGGCCGCAGGGCCAGGGGCGGCGGGCTTTGTATCGTGCGCATGATCCGGATCGGGATCAGAGCTATTTTCTTTATGCGACGACGCAGGCGCAGCTGGATTTGTTGCGTTTTCCTTTGGGCAGCATGCCGAAAAGTCAAACCCGCGATTTAGCCCGCTATTTTAATTTGAGCGTTGCGGAAAAATCCGACAGTCAGGATATCTGTTTTGTGCCTCAAGGGCGCTATACGGATGTGATTGAAAAATTGCGCCCTTCAGCTCGGAATCCGGGCGAGATTGTGCATCTTGATGGGCGCGTTTTAGGACATCATCACGGTGTGATTGATTTTACGGTGGGGCAGCGCAAGGGCTTGGGTCTGGCAATCGGGGATCCGCTTTATGTGCTGCGGCTTGATGCGGAGCGCGCTCAGGTCATTGTTGGCCCGCGCGAGGCTTTGGCCACACGGGTGATCCGCTTGCGGGACGTCAATTGGCTTGGGGAGGGTGATCTCAGTGGCTTGCCCGAGCAAGGCCAATCGGTAGCCGTTCGAGTGCGCTCAACCCGCCCGCCGCAGCCCGCCACGTTGTTTTGGCGACAGGGTGGGGTTGAGGCCGAACTGGCCGCAGGGGAAATGGGGGTTTCCCCCGGTCAGGCCTGTGTTTTTTATGACAGTGAAGGCGATCAAGCACGGGTCTTAGGAGGCGGGACGATTACCCGGCAGACGACGGCAAGCCATGATCGGGCCGCCGATCATGCGGCTTGATAGAGCCTATTATAAGAAAAAATCAGATTTTCCTGCTAAATCACACCCCTTTTAAGCCATTGTTGGTGTGCTTCTGGATAAAATTGATGGGGCGCGCGGCCCATGGTGCTGGATTTGCTGCCGCATATGGCGTGGCACGGTCTATGACGGAGCTTGCGCGCCCGAAAAGGGGCCTGCTGATTGGGTTTATGCGCGAATTGAGGGGCTGGTAGGTCCAGCCTCTGTATCAGGGTGCTTGACACCACCGACCGCACACGCCTATATCCCGCCACGACCATTATGCCTTTCGGTCTTTGGGGTGAAGGGCGGGTTCCGGTTGTTGCACGATGTGCACGCAGGGGCGGAGTAGCTCAGTTGGTCAGAGCAGAGGAATCATAATCCTTGTGTCGGGG
>CAWUMW010000336.1:0-2235 GCA_963923415.1 uncultured Hyphomicrobiales bacterium
GTGCAGTCTTTACAAGACTGGATCGCTTTGCTGATCACAGCCGCTCGCGATGACGCAGAGTTGGATTCTGCCTCTCGTAATCTAAAATGCCACTCTAGCCACCTGCATACAACATAGTAGATGGCGCTTGCCCTTTGGTCATCGTGCTTGTCAGAGTCTGGCCTGTTGTTTATGAAGCAATAAGGGTGTCCTGAACAATGTTCGAGATCAGGAAAAAATAACGCGAAATCATCTTCAAAAGAGTATCATTGCTGTAAAATGAACACGGTTTGATCCCGATTCGATTATAATCAAAACCGATGGCAAGAGATTGAAAAAGGTTCTGGCGCATGAATGATTTTACTATGATGGACGGATTGTCCCTTGCGCTCTTTGTTCTGGCTTGGGTAGGATATCATATCGCTGTCGAGTCTTCTTTCTTCTCGCATAAAAGTCTCAATGACATGATGCACGGCTATCGTGCGCAATGGATGGAACGGATGTTGTGGCGCGATGTCAGGATCATCGACACGCAGATCACTGCTGGCTTGCAAAACGGCACATCTTTTTTTGCCTCAACATCGCTGTTTGCCATCGGTGGTTCTTTGACTTTGTTGCGTATCCCCGATGACGCCATCAATCTATTCGCAACATTGCCATTCGGATTGATGATGACGCGCACCATGTGGGAAATCAAAGTGCTGGGTCTCGTTTTGATTTTTACCTATGGTTTTTTCAAGTTCGCTTGGTCTTACCGCTTGTTCAATTATGGGGCCATTTTATTGGGCGCCGCCCCCCCGCATGAGGAAAGCGCCCTGCCCCATGCCAAAGCTTTTGCCAAATATACAGCACAACTTTTTACCGATGCAGGTCGGCAATTCAATCGCGGACAACGCGCTTTGTTTTTCGCTCTGGCCTATATCGGTTGGTTTGCCTCGCCAACTTTGTTGCTTGTGACAACCTTTGCTATTTTATGCGTGATGGGATGGCGGCAATTTTATTCGCCTGCCCATGATGCCATTGCGCAATTGTCGAAGGAAGTTTCCTATCAAATACCACAGTCGGATGAAACAGGCACGCCCTTTGTCTGGCCGCATCATGATTAATTTTTTTACAAGCCCAGGGTTTCCATTTTATGATTGAACATGATGCCATAACAGCCGATCAGATCGAGTCGTCCATGCTTAAATTGGCGCATGAACGCGGCCATGCGAAATCATTTTGCCCGTCTGAAGTCGCGCGCACAATTGCAGGCGATCATCCTGATCATTGGGGTCCGTTGATGCAACCGGTCAGACGCACAGCCGTCATGCTCGCACAAGCGGGCCGCTTGTTGATTTTGCGCAAAGGTAAGCCTGTTGATCCATTGGATTTCAAAGGCGTTTATCGTTTGTCCTTGCCGCGAGAAGATTAGCCTCAGGCTGTCTTCTCAAACAATTCGCGACCAATCAGCATGCGACGAATTTCACTGGTGCCCGCGCCAATTTCATAAAGTTTCGCATCGCGTAAAAGACGGCCTGTCGCATAGTCATTGATATAGCCATTACCACCAAGCAATTGAATGGCATCAAGTGCACATTGGGTTGCTTTTTCAGCCGCAATCAAAATGGCGCCTGCTGCATCTTCACGGGTGGTTTCTCCGCGATCACAAGCCTTGGCGACAGCATAGACATAGGCTTTGCAGGCATTCATGGTTACATACATATCGGCGATCTTGCCTTGCACGAATTGAAATTGGCCAATCGATTGACCAAATTGTTTGCGTTCATGCACATAGGGCATCACAATGTCGAGTGCAGCTTGCATAATGCCTAATGGGCCAGCCGCCAGAACAGCGCGCTCGTAATCAAGACCAGACATCAAGACATTGACGCCTTTGCCGACTTTGCCTAGCACATTCTCTTCTGGCACTTCGCAATCTTCAAATACCAGTTCGGATGTATCAGATCCCCGCATCCCTAGCTTGTCGAGCTTTTGCGCGGGATAAAAACCCTTCATGCCCTTTTCAATGATAAAGGCCGTCATACCACGGGGACCGGCATCAGGATCGGTCTTGACATAGACAATCAATGTCTCCGCTTGGGGGCCATTGGTAATCCACATTTTCGATCCATTGAGAATATAACGGTCGCCTTTTTTTATGGCGCGCGTGCGCATGGAGACAACATCTGATCCAGCCCCCGGCTCTGACATGGCCAAAGCGCCCACATGCTCGCCAGAAATCAATTTGGGCAAATAGTGACGCTTTTGCTGTTC
>CAWUMW010000337.1:0-2228 GCA_963923415.1 uncultured Hyphomicrobiales bacterium
GTGGCAATATGGCTTTGTAACGCTTGCGTATAATTATCCAAAGTCAAAGAGAACGGGATGAAGGTTTCGACGCTGAAGGCACTCGAAAATTTAAAAATATGATCGGCCGGACGCAAGGAGGACATAAGCAGCCAATAGATCGGCATCAATAATATAACTGCCAAGCCGATCAAAACAACTGTGCGCAGAGTCTCTTGAGCGGAGGATCTCATGAGGCGTCATCCTCTGCAGGTTGAAAGAGCCGCAATTCCATTAAGGCAATCACCAATACAACGCCCAGAATAATGGTTGAAATCGCCATCGACCGACCATGATTGATATAGGCAAAGGCTGCTTGATAGGCTTCAAACATTAAAAGCTGTGTGGCGCCATTGGGTCCGCCATTGGTGATAATATAGACGGGGGCAAATAATAAAAAATTAGCGGCCGTGTCTGCCACCAAAACAAAGGCTAATGGGCGTTTCATCAATGGCAATGTGACATAAAAAAATTTCTGTAAACCATTGGCCCCATCAATCAATGCGCTGTCATCAATTTCTTTGGGAATGGATAAAAGGCCCGACAGTAGGAAAATCATCCAATAGCCTGCGCCTTTCCATGTGGCGATCATCATCAAGGTCGGCAGGGCTTGTTGTTCGGATCGGAAGAAAGGTTGAATTCCAACCCCAAGCCAGCGCAACAGGCCATTGATGGGCCCCAATGACGGATCCAACAAAATACTCCAAATGATTGATGTTAAGGCGATGGATACCGTCATCGGCATGATGAAGCTGAGACGAAAGAGATCAATCCAACGGCCCGGGCGGCGCACCAGCATGGCTAACGTTAGGGCGCAACAAATTTGCAAAGGATTGATGATCAGATTGAACAGGATGGTGACCCTCAAGCTATTCCAGAATGCGGGGTCTTCCCAAAGTTCGCGATAATTTTTAAGGCCGACGAAAATGGTGTCGCCGCGTAAATTTTCGGCAAACAGGCTCCCATATCCCGACAAGCCAATCGGAATAAATCGGAACATAAAAAGTCCGAGAAAGGCCGGGGCTAGAAAAGCATAGGGAGCCCAAGGATGTCGAAACATTGGTTTATTCCAAAAGCTCCCCGTCTGACAACGGGGAGCGTGTGTATCGGATCACGTCAAGTCGGAGGTGGTTAACAGGCAAGCTTGTCTGTTCACCCTTTATATTTGGCGACTTCACGATCAATCTTTTGTGCCGCCGCACTCAAGATTGATTTAACATCCGCTCCGGCCTGAATGTCGCGCAAAGCAACGCGCACGATATCTTCATATTCACGAAAGCCCGGTGTCGCAGGACGAGGGATAGCGGTATTTTGCACATCATATTTGGCAATTTTCCAAAGATCGGCATTAAAGGATGCTGCTTCTTTATCCCACACCGCATTCAAGGTCGGCACATAGGGGCGCAATTTGTACCACAGCACATTCATATCATCGGAGAGCATATCGGTGACAAATTGGCTCGCTGCGGCCTTTTGCTGTGTTTTGGCATTCACGCCGAAATGCCATGCGCCTGTGGGGGTCACTGGTTTGCCCTTAGCAAAATAAGGGTGCGGGGCAACACCAAAATCTAAGTTCGGGAATTTTGATTTCAGCGTGTCATACACAAATGTTCCCGCTACCATCATGGCGCATTTACCAGCCCCGAATAATTCTGGCGTAAGGGCCGTATCAAATTGGCCGGGAGGCGATATTTTGCTCTCGGTATACATTTTTTGCATGAAGGTGAACCCTTCCACAAAAGCCGGGCTATCAATATAGGAGGTTGCTTTAAAGCCATCAGCGGACAAGGCTGTTCCGCCAAGCGATTGTCCCATAGGCAGAAGTTGATAAGGGCGTTCTTGCTGTTCAAAGGTAAAGCCCCAGATATTCTCAGCCGGTTTTGTCATTTTTTTACCGGCTTCAACCAGTTGTTCCCATGTCCATCGAGCAGCGGGGTCAGCGGAAGGAGGGGTGACGCCAGCCGCTTTAAACATCTCTTTATTGTAATAAAGAATTTGCATCGAAGAGCCGAATGGCGCGGAATAAATTTTGCCATCAAAACTTGCAGCTGCAATGGCGGAGGGCGCAAAGCGTTTTTTGTCAATCAGGGAGTCAAGCTCCATCAAATGTCCCCGTGACGCATAGGAGGCGGTAAGCGGGCTATCAACAATAAATACATCAGGATCGCCATTGCGCGCATTTAATCGAATTTCCAGAGCCTGAAAAATTT
>CAWUMW010000338.1:0-2228 GCA_963923415.1 uncultured Hyphomicrobiales bacterium
CAAGGCTTGTGATGATTGACTTCTTGTGATGATGGACTTGATGAGACTGTGTAAACCATGAAGCTGTTTTCGACTGTGCCCTTTCTCCCCTGGCTGCTAAAAGCCATCCGGCCTCGCCTGATCCTGGTGATGATCGGTCTCGCGCTGTTGGGGGGCGTTGCCTATCGGTTGTGGTTTGCAACACCAGCCAATCAAGGACAGGCAGGCGGGGGCGTCCGTGCTGCCCGCTCGCAAACGGGTAATGAAGGGCCTTTACCCGTTTTAGCCAGTAAGGCAGAGCGTAAAAATGTACCCGTCGAGATCGAAGGCATTGGCACCGTTCAAGCGCTCACCACAGTCACGGTCCGCACGCAGGTTGACGGTCGCCTGATCAGTTTGGACTTCAAGGATGGCGATTTTGTCAAAGCGGGAGATGTCCTCGCGCGCATTGATCCAACCATCTATCAGGCGCAATATGATCAGGCGCTTGCAAAAAAAGCGCAGGATGAGGCCCTGTTAGCCAATGCCAAACGAGATTTAGACCGCTATGCCAATTTGGCCCGCACCGAATATGCAACCCAACAACAAGCCGACACGCAAAAAACCGTTGTCGCGCAATTAGTCGCCCAAGTCGCGGGGGATCAAGCCGCCATCGACAATGCCAAAGCGGTGCTTGATTACGCAACAATCCGCGCCCCTCTTGCGGGGCGCACAGGCATCCGAATGGTTGATCAAGGCAATCTCCTGCGCGCCTCCGATGCCACGGGTCTTGTAACGATTACCCAGATCCAACCCATTGCCTTGCTCTACAATCTGCCGCAGCAGCATTTGCGGGCGGTGCAACAGGCGATGACGCGCGGTCCGGTTCCTGTCGAGGCGCGGGATGCAGATAATGTCACCATTCTTGATACGGGCGTGCTGGACGTCATTGATAATCAGGTCGATCAAACAACCGGCACCGTGAAACTTAAAGCGCGGTTTGAAAATTCGACGCAAAATTTATGGCCCGGCCAATTTGTCAACACGCATATGATCGTTGATGTCCTCAAAGACGTGATCACGGTTCCCACCGCAGCCATTCAACGCGGCCCCGCCGGCGCCTTTGTCTATGTGATCGAGGCCAATTCAATGGCGGTGCAAAAACCAGTGACCATCTTGCGGCAAACCGAAACGCTCACAGCACTGTCTTCAGGCATCAATGACACCGACATGGTTGTAACCAACGGTTTCAATCGCCTCACCGAAAGCACGCAAGTGCGGATTGATGATGGTCGACCCGCCAATGCGGCACCAAAAGGCGAACGGGGCGAACGCGTCAATGGCCAGCGTCCAGCAGGTGGCGGCAGGCCTGCGGCTGACCAACCCAAAGCGCCAGGCAGTGGAGGCTAGATCCGTTGAGCGTCTCGGCCCCCTTTATCCAAAGGCCGATCGCCACATCCTTATTGGCGGTGGCGGTCTTGCTATGCGGCTGGTTGGGCTATCGCGCGCTACCGGTCGCACCTTTGCCACAGGTTGAATTTCCGACCATTCAAATCACCACTCAATATCCGGGCGCCAATCCCGATACGATGGCCGCACTGATCACCGCCCCCTTAGAACGCCAGTTTGGGCAAATTCCCTCTTTGTCGAGCATGTCCTCGCAAAGCGCCTTTGGATTAAGCCAGATCACCTTACAATTTGACCTCGACCGCGACATTGATGCCGCAGCACAAGATGTGCAATCCGCCATTAATGCCGCAGCCTCAACCCTGCCGCGTGCCCTGCCCTATCCGCCGGTCTATTCCAAAATCAATCCCGCCGACCAACCCATCATCACCCTTGCACTCACCTCAACGCGTGTGCCGTTACGCGGTTTAAGTGATTTAGCCGACACTTTACTAGCGCCCCGCTTGAGCGAAGTCAGTGGCGTGGGGCGGGTCAGCATCGAAGGCGGGATCCGTCCTGCTGTGCGCATTCAAATTGATCTGGCCCGCTTGGCTTCTTACAAACTCGGATTGGAAGAGGTCCGCAGCACCATCGCCAATGCCAATGTGGCCGCCCCGAAAGGCGCGTTAGATGGGCGGTTTCAAGCCTATACGCTGGCCGCCAATGATCAGATCAACGCCGCCAAAGCCTATGAAACCATTGTCGTGGCCAATCGGAATGGCGCCAATATTTTATTGCGCGATCTCGCCGAAGTCACGGAAGGTTTGGAGAATAGTCGTGTTGCAGGCAGTTTTCAAAATGAACCTGCGGTTATTCTCGATATT
>CAWUMW010000339.1:0-2194 GCA_963923415.1 uncultured Hyphomicrobiales bacterium
TGATCGCAGGGGAAGATATTGAGACATGCTTGTCACGATTTAAAGCACCGGCTGGTCCTTCGTCTCTCGCGCAAAGCCAAGCAGAGATTGATGCTTTATTTGATGTGTCTTCAGTTAAAGACTTAATGACCCGAATGGAACAAGCCAGCGCGCGATCTGACTTTGCTAAACTGTGTTTCAGCGCCCTGCAAAAAGCATCGCCCACGAGCCTGTCGATTACGTTTCGACAAATGCAGCTTGGTCGTGAGCTCAGCTTTAGAGAAGCCATGATGCTTGAATATCGTATTGTATCACGGATATTGGATGGCCATGATTTTTATGAAGGCGTTCGTGCTGTGATTATCGACAAGGATCAATCCCCACACTGGGCACCAGCCTCGATTGAGGAGATTGATCCCTTAGAGATCGATCATTATTTCAAGCCGCTGGCCCAAGAGCTTGATTTATCAGGCATTTAATGGGCTGCTTGAGGGTTTATGATTGGAGATGCGCGCTTGCTTGCGAGAGCGCTTGCTTGATGTCATCAACCTTTTCGATGATCGGTTCCGTAAGCCCGACTTGTGCTAAAACAAGGGCGACATCAGCCCGTAAGCCACTTAAATAAATGAGGGTTCCTGCGGCGTGCAATCGTTTTGCCATGGCTGCAAAAGCATGCGCGGCTGATCCATCACACAGACTGACGGCACCAAAATCAACAATCAATATACGCGGCTGGGTGCCAATTTGTTCGAGCACGCTCGTAACATCCGCCGCGGTGCCAAAAAAGAAAGACCCATTCAATCGCGCAACGGCAATCCGGTCATCATGTAAAATATCAGCGGGCAAATCCCATTCATCGGGAATGCTCATGCGGTTATCGACTGCCATTTGATGCGCCATGCGGCGAATAAAAAACAATGAGCCGATGGCCACACCAACCAAAATGCCTTCTGTCAGGTCACGGAAAATTGTCAGACCGAAAGTGGCCAGCACCACCAATGCATCTTCGGGGGAATGGCGAAGGATTGCCGCAAATTCCTTTTTTTCAGCCATATTCCACGACACAACGGCCAAAACAGCCGCCAAAGCTGCCAAGGGAATATATGCGGCCAGTGGCGCAGCCACGATCATCAACACCAGCAGCACCAGCGCATGTACCATGCCAGACACTGGACTGGTGGCGCCAGCCCGCACATTGGTTGCCGTGCGCGCGATCGTTCCCGTCACGCAAATTCCACCAAACAGCGCGGATCCAATATTGCCAACGCCTTGAGCGATTAATTCAATATTGGAGCGGTGACGACGGCCGCTCATGCTGTCAGCCACCACAGCGGACAATAAACTCTCAATGCTCCCTAAAAGCGTAAAGGCAATAGCATCTGGCAAAACAGCCATGAAACGCGTGGCATCCAAGGCTGGAAGATGCGGTGCCGGGAGCATGTTGGGAATACCCCCAAACTTCGTTCCGATGGTTTCCAACGGAAAGCCAGCTTGACGCAATAAAGTTCCCATAACGCCAGCAAAGACGATTGTGATCAGCAAGCCCGGCCAATGTGGCTTAAAATGCCGCAATGCCAAAATCAAAGCGATCGAGACGGCACTCACCCCAAGTGATGCACTATTGATAGTACTCATCGCATGACCAATGGCCATGAGTTTGGGAAATAAGGCGCTTGGTTCTTTTTGCCCTAGGTCAAGCCCAAATAAATCAACGATTTGGCTGGAAAATATGATCACCGCAATGCCAGACGTGAAGCCGACTGTGACGGGATGTGGAATATATTTAATAATGGCGCCCAAACGTAGAAACCCCAATACCAACATAAATAGGCCCGACATGAAAACAGCGAGCAACAAGCCGTCTAAACCGTGGCGGTCAAGGGTCAAGGAAACCAGGACGATAAAGGCCCCAGCCGGACCACCGATCTGGTAGCGGCTGCCGCCTAACAGCGAAATGAGAAATCCCCCCACAACGGCTGTAAACAAACCTCGATCAGGGGTTGTACCCGAGGCTTTGGCAATCGCCATCGACAGTGGCAAAGCCACCATCGCGACCGTAATTCCCGCCACAACATCAAGGCGTAAGCGCCCCCAACTGTAGCCTTCGCGTAAAACAGAAACCAGTTTAGGCTCTAACGGCTCAGGTGGGGCCAGCGATACGTGATGTGTCATCGGGTGATTCCAAAAAATATAGTCTCTGTGTCCAGTTTAACTC
>CAWUMW010000340.1:0-2181 GCA_963923415.1 uncultured Hyphomicrobiales bacterium
GCTTTTGATCCCTTCTTAACGCCGGAACGGGCGCTGGATCTGGGTGTTGAAAAGGTTGAATTGGATGATCTGCTGGCGCGGGCTGATTTTATTACCTTGCACACGCCCATGACAGCGCAGACCAAAAATATTCTCTCTGCGGCTAATCTTGCCAAGACAAAAAAAGGTGTGCGGATTATCAATTGCGCGCGTGGTGGTCTGGTCGATGAAGTGGCTTTGCGTGCAGCACTTGACTCCGGTCATGTAGCAGGAGCTGCGTTTGACGTCTTCATTACCGAACCTGCAACAGAAAATCCGTTGTTCGGACATCCCAATGTGATTTGCACGCCGCATTTAGGGGCTTCAACCAATGAGGCGCAGGAAAATGTTGCTTTGCAGGTTGCCGAACAGATGGCCGATTATTTGGTCCGTGGTGCAATCAGCAATGCTATCAATTTTCCATCAATCACGGCTGAAGAAGCGCCGAAATTAAAACCCTTTATTGCCTTAGCTGAGCGGCTTGGGTCTTTTGCTGGGCAATTGACAGAAAGCGGCATCAAAGAAGTCCGCATCACCTATGAAGGTGCTGTTGCGGGGTTAAAGATCAAGGCGTTGACGGCGGCGGCGATTGCCGGGGTCTTGCGTCCGCAGTTACAGGATGTGAATGTGGTCTCCGCTCCGGTTGTCGCGAAGGAGCGTGGGATTGCGATTGAAGAAATTACCCGCTCTGATGATGATAGTGATTATGAATCATTGATGACATTGACCATCGTCACCGCAGACATGGAACGCTCGATTTCAGGCACCGTGTTTCATGATGGCAAGGCACGTATTGTGGCGATTAAAAATATCAAGGTCGATGCTGAATTCGCGCCGTCCATGATTTATGTCACCAATGAAGACAAGCCGGGCTTTATTGGCCGCTTTGCTGGTCTGTTAGGGGATGCGGGTGTGAATATCGCCACCTTTGCTTTGGGTCGTGATAATAAAGGCGGATCGGCTATTGCCTTGGTTGAGGTGGATGGTGAAGTGCCCGCCCATGTTCTCACGGATATTCAAAAAATCGCTGGGGTCAGACAGGCTCGCGCTTTAAAATTCTAAGCAGGCGATCAGGCGGTGACAGATCCGTCCGATTTGGTTAGCATGAATAACGGCCCGACGCTTCCGCGTGCGGGCCGTTTGAATGAGGGGCTGAAGGGGGAACGGATGCTGAGATTCTTGGTGGTGGATGGCAATAATCGGGCTGGCCGCGACAATCGTCGCACACATTTTGGGGTCACGCCGGGAGAGAGCTATGCAGCGGCCTTGCAAGCCGTGGTTGGTCAAGAGTCTATGGTGTATGATATCGCCCTTCCGGCTGATCCAGGGGCCAATCTGCCCGATGCGGCAGGCCTTGAGTCTTATGATGGTGTGTTTCTGACCGGCTCGGCGCTTCATCTTTATCAGGGCGGCGATGAGGTCAGGCAGCAAATTGATTTGATGCGGGCGGTTTATCGCGCCGGTGTTCCGACCTTTGGTTCGTGTTGGGGCTTGCAAATTGGCGCTGCGGCTGCAGGGGGACAGATTATCGCCAATCCCCATCAGCGGGAAATTGGCTTTGCCCGGAAAATAACCCTCACTGAGGCCGGACAGGCCCATCCTTTATGCCAAGGGCGGCCTGTGTGCTTTGATGCGCCGGCGGTGCATCTGGATATTGTTGCAACCCCGCCTGCCGATTGTGTGATTCTCGCATGCAATGAGCTGACACCGATCCAAGCGGTCGAGATTCGGCATGAGGGGGGTGTTTTCTGGGGCGTGCAGTATCATCCCGAATTTAATTTGCAGGAATTGGCCTCTATTCTGGGGTTTCTGGGGCCGTTAATGCTGGCGGAAGGCTTTTTTAAGGATTTGCAATCGCATGCCGCTTATGTGCAAGATTTAAAAGACTTATTTGCCGACCGTGCCCGTTTGGATCTGGCATGGCGCTATGGTCTGGGTGCAGATGTGCTTGATGATGCCTGCCGATTGACCGAAATCCGTAATTTTATCCAGTATCGCGTGCGCCCTGATCAATCTAGGCGTGGACGGGCCTGAATTTCCGGCTGCTGAGGCTTTACCTTGGGGGGCTGATCGGGTAACTCTCGCCCGCAAGCCTCGACCCTTCGTGACTTGCGATGGGTGCGAGGTTTTTTTGTGGTTCGATTCCGCGCAAGGCGAATCGAT
>CAWUMW010000341.1:0-2168 GCA_963923415.1 uncultured Hyphomicrobiales bacterium
AGTTCACGCCACTGCCCAGATCCTTTAGGGCCCGTCCGCATCAAGGGCTTTGTCAGTCGATCCGGGTGATGAATGCGCTCCGCATAACGCGCCACTTTGGCGCAGATCACACCGGCTGTGTAGGTCTGGCGATCAGATCCATAAATGCGTCCGATCCGGTTTGGGGACAGCACTTCAACGTCAAGCGAGCAGGCTGACGGACAGTCATGCGGACAGGTTGAATAGTGGCGGGGGGCACGGTGATCATTCATCTGTCTATTCTGACGATATGAAACGCCTCTGTCGAGTGTTGCCGCTTGCTCAGGGCATAAAAAAACGGCGCCAAAAATTGACGCCGTTTGATCCAGAGATAGTGAAAGGCTGATTAGCCAATAATTTCCAATTCGGAGAAGAAGTGCTTGATCTCGTTATTGGCGTTTTCCAAAGAGTCGGAGCCGTGAACGGAGTTTTCACCGATGGAGCGTGCAAATAATTTGCGGATTGTCCCTTCAGCAGCCTGTTGAGGATTGGTAGCGCCCATCACGTCACGATAGCGTAGAACTGCATTATCCCCTTCAAGAACCTGCACAACGACAGGACCAGAGGTCATAAAATCAACCAATTCACCAAAAAACGGACGGTCTTTGTGAACGGAATAGAAGGAGGATGCATCCGCACGGGTCAGCCACAAACGTTTTTGCGCGACAATACGAAGGCCCGCTTTTTCGATCACGGCATTGATTGCGCCAGTGATGTTCCGCTCGGTGGCATCCGGCTTAATAATCGACAGGGTCCGTTCTGATGGCATGGTTTGGCTTCCTTTATTCTTAACAAAACCTAAATAAACTTGCTGGTCTATACCGTTGAAAATCTTACAAAACAAGATGATTTCGCCTCAGCCTGTGTATCAAGCTGCCAGCAAGGTTAATGATCATAAAACCAGCATTTGTGACTTTGCATCGCTTAATTTAGCGGGATCTACATGCGTTTTCATATGTTTAAGCAAAGCGAGTGGATAGAGTTGATGCTCCGCTGATAAAACCCGGGCGGCGAGGCTCTCGACATTATCATCGCTAAAAACCGGCACGGCGGCTTGGGCAATAATGGGGCCGGCATCCACTTCAGGAACCACATGATGAACCGTACAGCCATGGATTTTAACCCCATCGCTCAAGGCGCGCTCATGGGTATGTAACCCTTTGTAACTTGGCAATAAAGCTGGATGGATATTGATCAAGCGTCCCTGCCAGCGGGTGATAAACCAAGGGGTTAAAACCCGCATAAAGCCAGCAAGACAGATTAAATCGATTTTTGCGTCTTGCAGTACTTTATCAAGGGCGCCTTCGAAACTCTCACGATCTTCAAACCGACGATGATCGATCACGGCTGTGTCAATTCCATGCGCCCGTGCAAAATCAAGCCCTGCAGCTTGGGGTTTGTTCGAGACCACAAGACTGATGCGAGCCGGAAAATCAGGCTCAGTCGCCGCATTGACGAGGGCCTGCATATTGGATCCACGTCCCGATATTAAAATCGCAATCTGTGGCAGAGCAGAAGGTGCTACCATAAAAATGACTTTCTGAGAGCGAGATCGGCTTCAAATGTGTAAAAGCCTTCACTTAAAAGGGAGGCAAAACCAAATCCCCGATGGTTTTGACACGTTCGGTTTCTTTGACATGGATGTCTGTTTTAATGATTTCCCCCAAGACAACAGAGGGTTCCCCGTGTTTTTTGAGGCTTGATTGAACCTGTTCGGAAGCGGATTGAGGAACAACCAAAACCATTCCAATCCCGCAATTAAAGGTCCGCAACATTTCAAAAACACTCACCTGACCCATGCGAGACAACCAAGCAAAGACCGGCAAAACCGGAATTGCGTTAAGATTGATCGCTGCGCCGAGCCCTTCGGGTAAGACCCGGGGAATATTATCGATAAACCCGCCGCCCGTAATATGCGCCATAGCCTTGATCGATTGGGTTTCCTTTAAAACCGACAACACAGGTTTGACATAGATCCGGGTTGGTTCGAGCAAAGCCTCTGATAGACGGGCCGAAGGTGCAAAAGGTGCTGGATCAGACCATGACAATCCACTGATTGAAACAATCTTGCGCACCAGAGAATAGCCGTTGGAATGCACGCCCGAAGACGGCAAACCGAGTAAAACATCGCCCTCTTGAATATCGTCTCG
>CAWUMW010000342.1:0-2161 GCA_963923415.1 uncultured Hyphomicrobiales bacterium
GTGTGATGTGCGTAACCGTGTGATGTGCGTAACCGAAGGTGAGGCGAGAATGCGTCTGTGTCTGGTTTTGACCCTGTGCTTGGGTGTGATCGTGAGTGCCGTTCAAACTCTTCCTGCCCACGCGGACACCGAATGCAAACTCAAGACCGGTAAAAATTTTGAAATCAAACCGGATCAAGGTGCGCTTACTTTGGTTTGGCTCCTCGAAAATACCAGCCTTTGTACTGTGCGCGTTTTGCTGCCCTCAGACTACGCCGTCAACAGCATTAGTCTGCAAGACCAACCAAGCAATGGCAGTATCAAACAATTAAGTCAGAACGTGTTTGACTATACAAAAAACAATAAATTTTTCGGCACGGATCGTTTTACCGTCAAAGTGTGCGGCAAGAAGTCTTACGGCACCAGTGCCTGTGCCGTGGTGACCTATCAAATGGACTCCGTTCAAAAATAACCGCAAGCCCCCTTTCCAAATCCTGTTGTCCCCGCAGCGCTGTTAGGGGTCCGCACGCCCCTGATCAATTGATCCCGCCCCGTCTGCTCATCGGGGCCTGACGCATGTTTGATCTAAAGCAATGCCTCCATGCCCTCAGCCTGACATGCTAGGGACATGGGGTTGCCTCAGCACCCTTTGATTTCATATTTTATATCAAGGAGATAGATTAATGATCCGCCAGGTTGAAGGGGATATTCTGCTCACCAAAGCCTCCACAATTGCTCATGGGGTCGCGCCCGGCGATCATTTCACCAGCGGCTTAGCGCTGGGGCTGCGTCAGCAATTTCCGGCCATGGCCAAGGATTTCCGCCATTATTGCGCGCAAAACCATCCCCATCCCGGACATCTCTGGACATGGTCTGGCACGGGCTCGGATGGGCATGCGCGCACCATCGTGAATTTGCTGACCCAAGAGCCGTCAGACGGGCCGGGTGGCCTGCCAGGCAAAGCCAAGCTGACCCATGTCAATCACGCCCTGAAAGAATTGGCCGAACTGGTCCGCGCACAATCGATCAAGAGCCTGAGCTTGCCCCGTCTGGCAACCGGTGTCGGTGGATTAGACTGGGCGGATGTCCTGCCTTTGATTGAAAAACATCTGGGCGGCTTGGGCATTCCGGTCTTGATCTACAAAACCTATCATGCTGGCCAGGCTGCGGATGAAGGTTTGTAAGGCCCGCATGATGCTTGCGTGATGCTGATTACTTCAGTACAGGCCACGGCGTCTCAAAGATTTGTCATTCGTGAGGACCTATCGCCTGCACGAATGACATTCATCTGATCATCCAACTCTGTCATTCCTGTGAAAAAATCTCTGCGCAAAACGCGGGCTTATTTCCAAGCCTGAAAAGCATCCAACAGCGCGCGATCTCCCGCCAGCCCCTTTTCAATCAT
The DNA here is from genome assembly GCA_963923415.1 of uncultured Hyphomicrobiales bacterium. GTDB lineage: Bacteria > Pseudomonadota > Alphaproteobacteria > Rhizobiales > Beijerinckiaceae > CAIYZJ01. The sequence continues at coordinate 1,385 of CAWUMW010000342.1, forward strand.
CAAAGCGGCACGGCGCCCATTGCCAAAGCGGATCGGCACCACAATCCATTTCCGACTGCGCAGCAAATCAATATTGAACTCGATCCGATCCGGTAAATTGGTAAGACCAACCAAAAACACATTATCGGTCACCGGTACCGGCAAGCCAAAAAGCGCTGCACCGCGCGTTGTCTCATCCACCCGCAATTCCGGCAGGCCAATATCGCGGACAGCGCCATTGGGCGAGGTGTCAGGTGTGACAAAATTAACTTCCAGCAAATGCGATGCCGGGAAAGACGTATCCCGATTGCGTTTCAAGCCTAATGTCATGGACAACAAAGAACCCGATAAGCCCTTAACATCGGCTTTAACCGCAACATCTGCTGCACCCGTACTGTCGCGGATGGTTTCCAAGGACCATGACACCTGCCCTGTCACAGGCGGTGGTGCGGCTTGTCCCTCCGGAATTTCCTCAAGCAAAATTGCGCGTTGTCCGACCACCTGACGGGTCTGACTCGCAGGTAATTGTGCTTGGCTTTGGGTGGCCTGATCGCTGGGCAACCGGTCATTGATTTTGCGACTGAGATCCGTTCGCTGGGCAGAGGCGCTTTGCTCAAAATCACTCGGCTGGTCGCGCAAGATCCAAGCCGTTACCCCGACTGCTGCGGTCACACTGGCAAACACTGCAACCATGACCAATTTGCGCACCACATCCCGATCAAGCCGCCGCTTCTGCAACAAACGGGGACGGCTCTCATCCTCCGTCAATTCAAGCAGCGCTGCCGGTGAAACCGTTTC
>CAWUMW010000343.1:0-2139 GCA_963923415.1 uncultured Hyphomicrobiales bacterium
AAGCCTAGCCGCTGCTCTCCCCTCTTGACGGGTAGCAATCAAGATGAAATATGTCAATAACACTGACGTAAAAATTTATGGGCCGAGCCCGGATTGGCCGATCGGGCCTTGGCCCGCACCCGACTAGATCCAGTCGACCGAAGGATGAGGATGCAGAACGATCTCGGACCGGACCCTCTAGACGCTGGTCGCCCGCCCGCGCTCACGGGCGCTGCGCTGTCGTCGCAGGCTGACCCTGTGCTGCCGCATCAGCCGGAACTTGAGCCGCTCTCTCCTGCCTCTCTCTCTCCTGCCTCTCTCTCCCCCGCACCAATCCCCTATGATTTGATTGAATTGCTCTTTTTTGCCTATCGCGATTTCGTCAGCGATCCGGATCGGATTCTCGAACATTATGGATTTGGACGGGCGCATCACCGTGTCTTGCATTTTGTCAATCGCCGCGCCGGATTAACGATAGCCACTTTGCTGGATATTTTAAAAATCACCAAGCAAAGCCTGAACCGGGTTTTGAAAGAATTGATCGAACAAGGCTATATTGAAAGCCGGGCTGGAGACAGTGATCGTCGGCAGCGGCTTTTATTCCCGACACCGCGCGGTGAAAAACTCGCCCATGATCTGGCGCTGCTGCAAAGCCAACGCATTGTCCAAGCCTTGCAGGAAACGGGTCCAGAACATCGCACCGCCATTGCGGCCTATCTGAAAGCCCTCATCAACCCGTCTGAGCGCAATGAGATTGAACCCCATCTGTCAGCGCGTGAGGCAACCCCGTCTAACCGCCCCCCCCATCAGGGATCAAACGGATGAATGCAGCCCCCGCCCGTCCACTGGCCGATGATGCGCCCCATATTTTGGTGGTTGATGACGACCGGCGCTTGCGCGAATTATTAACCCGCTATTTGTCCGATAATGGCTTTCGTGTGAGCGCTGCGCGCGATACGCAAGAAGCCCGCATTGCCTTGAGCACCTTGCAATTTGACGGACTGATCATTGATGTGATGATGCCGGGAGAAAACGGCTTTGATTTCGCCCGCGTGCTGCGCCAAACCTCCGATGTGCCGATTATGATGCTGACGGCCCGCTCTGATGCCGACAACCGTGTGATGGGTTTGGAAATCGGGGTCGATGACTATTTGGGTAAACCGTTTGAACCGCGTGAATTATTGCTGCGTCTCACCAATATTATCAAACGCGGTTTGATGGCCACTCAAGCCAGTGAGCCGTTGGAAACCATCCGGTTTGGTGATTATCATTTTCATCTGGCGCGCGGCGAATTGCGCAAAGGCGAGGATGCGGTGCGGCTGACCGAACGCGAGCGCGACATCCTGACTTTATTAGCCCGCAAACCCGGGCAGACCGTGCCGCGCGAAGATTTTGCGGCCCATGAAGACATTTCCAACGAACGCACCGTCGATGTGCAGATCAATCGGTTACGCCGCAAGATCGAAACCGATCCGGCCAATCCTTTGCATCTGCAAACTGTGCGCGGCATCGGATACCGCCTCATTGCAACCTGACACCCATGCCCCCCCTGCGCAGCCATCGCCCGACCCGTCTCTGACACGGTATCACCGCCTATGGCGGCGCTTCACGCGGTGGCTGTCCAAGCAAATGCCCACCGGCCTGTTAGCCCGCGCGATGATCATTATCATCGTGCCGATGGTGATCTTGCAGACCGTTATCGGCCTTGCCTTCATGGATCGCCATTGGCTGTCGGTCACGCGCAAATTATCGGCTTCGGTGGCACAAGACATTACGGCGGTGATTGATATTCTCAACACCTATCCGCAAGACCCTGACTATGACACGTTGAGCCGGATTGCCTTTGAGCGGATGCAGCTTGATGTGGATATGGAGCCGAAAGCTGCGCTGCCACCCCCGTTGCGGCGCCCCTTTTTATCGCGCTTTCATGATGTCTTTTTGGAGCAGTTGAAACGGCGCATCGACCGCCCCCTCTGGCTCGACACGGAAAGCAATCCCTCTTTCATCCATATTAAAATCGATTTGCCGCAAGGCCTGTTAAGCATCAAATTCCGTGCCTCACTCGCTTATGCGGCCAATTCGCACATTTTCATCGTTTGGATGCTAGGCACCGCCATTGTCTTGTTGACGATTGCCATCATCTTTATGCGCAATCAGATC
>CAWUMW010000344.1:0-2137 GCA_963923415.1 uncultured Hyphomicrobiales bacterium
TGCCAAGCTTTGTCATTGACACGACCCTGACGCCTTGTCCTTCCAATCCGCTCGGCATTAAAGGATGCGGAGAGGCGGGTGCGATTGCAGCGCCCCCTGCCGTTATCAATGCGATTACCGATGCCTTGGGCCATGAGGATATTGCCATGCCCGCATCGCCGCAGGCGGTGTGGCGGGCGGCCCAAAAATCGGCTCATAAACTGGCGGCTGAGTGAGGCCGGATTGCTAAAAAAGATCAAGATTAACGTTTTTCTTTAGGAGACCTTCCCATGTATGCTTTTGCCTATCATCGTCCCAGCACGGTTCGGCAGGCGCAATCTGCGCTTCACAAGCACGCCGACAGCAAGCTTTTGGCCGGCGGCCAGACCTTGTTGCCGACCATGAAACAACGGCTTGCCGCACCAGCCGCCCTGATTGATCTCGGCCATGTCGCGGGTTTGACCGGGATTGAGAAAAAAGGCCGCAACATCGTGATCGGTGCCATGACCCGTCATGCGGATGTCGCGGCTTCGGACATCGTGCAGACGCATTTGCCAGCTTTGGCTGATCTTGCGGGTGCGATTGGTGATCCAGCCGTTCGGCACCGTGGCACGATTGGCGGTTCTTTAGCCAATAATGATCCGTCAGCCGATTATCCAGCAGCGGCTCTGGCGTTGGGTGCTACGATTGTCACCAATAAGCGTAAGATTGCCGCCGATGACTTTTTCCAAGGCCTGTTTACCACGGCTTTGGAAGAGGGTGAAATCATCACCAAAGTGTCCTTCCCGATGCCCTCTAAAGCGGCTTATGTTAAATTTCCAAATCCTGCGTCGCGTTATGCGATGGTGGGCGTGTTTGTGGCCAAAAAAGGCGCAGAGGTTCGGGTTGCCGTAACGGGCGCGAGCAATGACGGCGTGTTTAGGGCATCGTCTTTAGAGGGCGCTCTGACAGCCAAATTTAACGCCAAATCGCTTGATAATGTTGCGGTCGATCACAGCGGCTTTATCAGTGATTTGCATGGCAGCGCAGATTATCGCGGTAATCTTGTCAGCGTCATGGCCAAGCGCGCGGTTTTGAAAGCCCAAGGCAAATAAATACTTATCCTTGTTTAGTTTTTATCCCTGACATTGCTTTCGATGTCAGGGATTTTTTATAGACTTGAAGTGTTCGGGCCTGACCCTTTTTGTGTCGTGAGGATGTGTGATGAAGAAGAGCTCAATTCCTGCTACAATTGAGGAGATGCAGGCTGCGCTCTTGGCGGCTGGCTATGTGGCTGATCGGTCTCTGGCAACTGTTGTTACATTGACTTTAAAAATGCAACGCCCGCTTTTGCTTGAAGGGGAGGCGGGGGTTGGCAAAACCGAAATCGCCAAAACTTTGGCGCGCATGCTGGGCTGCAAACTGATCCGGTTGCAATGTTACGAGGGGCTTGATGTCGCTTCGGCAGTTTATGAGTGGAATTATGCCGGGCAGATGATGGCGATCCGCTTGGCTGAAGCGGAGGGGCAGACGGATCGGACCCGCTTAGAACATGATTTGTTTTCTGAGCGCTATCTGGTCAAGCGGCCTTTGTTGCAGGCTTTGGAGCCCGATCCAGCGGGCGCACCGGTTTTGTTGATTGATGAATTAGATCGCACCGATGATGCTTTCGAGGCCTATTTGCTGGAGATCTTGTCAGATTTTCAAGTCAGTGTGCCGGAGCTGGGGACCATTCGCGCCGAGCAGCCGCCCCTTGTGATTGTCACCTCGAACCGGACCCGCGAAATTCACGATGCGTTGAAGCGGCGCTGCCTTTATCATTGGATTGATTATCCCGATGCAGACCGCGAATTAGCGATTTTGCGGGCGCGTGTTCCTCAAGCGCCAGAAGCCTTAACCCGGCAGATCGTTGCTTTTGTTCAATCGCTGCGGGGATTGGATTTGTTTAAAGTACCGGGTGTTGCTGAAGCACTCGATTGGGCCTCCGCTTTGGTTGAAATGGATGCTGTTGCACTTGATCCGCGTGTGGTCACCGATACGCTGGGCGTGCTGTTAAAATATCAAGATGATATTCAGAAAATGCAAGGATCAGAAATTCAAAAAATCCTCGACGGTTTGAAATAAAACAGGCATGCGTGCAGGCAAGGCCGAAAGGCACGTTATTCAGAGTCAACTCACT
>CAWUMW010000345.1:0-2120 GCA_963923415.1 uncultured Hyphomicrobiales bacterium
AAGGAGTATCGTCGGCAGCGTCAGATGTGTATAAGAGACAGATTATGCGCCATGACGAATTCTCGGATTAATAAAACCGTAAAGCGCATCGACACTCAAATTCACAAAAATAACAACCGATGAAATCAGCAAAATGCCTCCTTGCAAAGCAGGGTAATCCCGCCGACCGATTGATTCAATTAACCACTTCCCTACGCCCGGCCAGGAGAAAATAGTTTCGGTTAAAACTGCCCCGGCCATCAAGCCACCAATCTGCAAGCCGATAATGGTGACCACAGGGATCAGCGCATTGCGCAACGCATGCAGACCCACCACACGCAATGGTGATAAGCCCTTTGCATAGGCTGTGCGCACATAATCCTCCCCCAAGACTTCCAGCATGGACGAGCGCGTCATCCGGGCTAATGTGGCCAAAGGCTGCGTGCCCAAAACAACCATCGGCAGCACAAGATGGTGAAACGCCGATTTCACCGCCCCCGCCTGATCGGACAAAAAGGCATCAATAATCATGAACCCCGTGACCGGCTCGAAATAATATTTGATCAGATCAATGCGGCCGGAAACCGGCGTAAGGCCAAGCCGCTCCGACATAAACATAATGAGCAGCAAACCCCACCAGAAAATCGGCATTGAGAAACCGGTCAGCGACAGGCCCATCAATGCCTGATCAAACAAACTGCCTCGTTTAAGAGCGGCAATTACACCAGCTGGAATCCCTACACAAATAGCAAAGAGCATGGCAAAAAAAGCCAGCTCCAACGTGGCCGGAAACAATTGCAAAAATTCTACAAGCACTTTTTCATTGGTGACAACCGACGTGCCAAAATCGCCGTGCACAAGCCCGCCCGCATAATCGAGAAACTGTTTCCAGATCGGCTGGTCAAGGCCGAGCTCGTGGCGGAACTGGGCCAGCCGCTCAGGCGAAATGCCGCGTTCGCCCGTGCGCACCTCAACAGGATCGCCCGGCACCAAACGGATCGCAACAAAGGTAATAAACATCAGCGCTATGAAGGTCGGAACCGTCAGCGCAAGACGCCGCAATAAATAAGAGAACATCCCATCCCTCATACCCAGACCCTGCAAGACCACCGAATGGGTAGACAACCTGCATCGATCTTTGGCGTATATTTCTGACTTTAAGAAATCAGGATGGGAGCCATCAGGCCCCCATCCAAACTTTGATTACATGAGCTTTATTTAATGTCGACGCCAATGAATTTATGGCCGCCGAGCGGGCTTTGCTTATAGCCCTCAACTTCCTTGCGCATCACCTCGAACACGATGGAATGGGCAATGGTCATGTCGGGAGCTTCCTCCTTCATGATGACCTGCATTTCCTCATAAAGCTTGGTGCGTTCTTTGACGTCAGACAGCAGAGCTGCCTTTTTCAAACGGGAATCAAATTCCTCGTTGCACCATTTGGTGATGTTCTGGCCACCGGCGCGGGCACCGGCGCATCCACGCAGGAAGAAGAAGTTATCCGGATCACCATTGTCACCCGTCCAGCCAAGCTGGGCCGTGGTGTGCTCGCCCTGCTGGGCACGCTTGCGGTATTCGCCCCATTCATAGGTGACGAGTTTGGCCGTAACACCGACTTTGGCAAGATCCGCCTGCATCATTTCCGCAATGCGCTTGGCATTAGGGTTATACGGACGCTGGACGGGCATGTACCACAGGTCGATCTCGATCGGGGTGGTGACACCGGCCTCTTTCAGCAAAGCCTGTGCCTTGGCGGGATCATAGGGATAATCCTTCACCGCATCATTGTAAGACCACAAAGTCGGCGGGATCATGTTTTTGGCTGCGGTGCCCGCACCCAGATAGACGTCCCGCATGATGGCGGCCTTATCGATCGCCATATTCATGGCCTGACGCACGCGCTTGTCATCAAACGGCTTCTTGGTGACGTTGAACGCCCAGTAAGCGATGTTCAGACCAGACTGGCTGATCACCTTGAGCGCCGGATCTTTCTGCATTTCTGCCAAATCAGCCGGACGCGGATAAGGAACGAACTGGCACTCATTAGCTTTCAGCTTGGAATAGCGGGCGGTCGGATCGGGCGTAATGGCATAAACCAGATCATCAATCAGTGGCTTTTCACCCCAGAAGTCCTTGTTGGC
>CAWUMW010000346.1:0-2119 GCA_963923415.1 uncultured Hyphomicrobiales bacterium
CGTTGTGATGGGGCGGTTGCACCGAGGAGCGATCAAGCATTAGCGCCCCCCTCCCGGCAAATCCTCAGCACGTGCCACGGGTTTTTTATCCGCTGTGCGTTTACGCAAGCCCGGAGCGGTCGAGGAGGTAATGTCCTCCGCAGACGGGATGACTGAGGATGGCACAGTGGCGGTCTGACCATTGCGCATCGGCACATCGGCCCAGCGCACAATCTGATTGGTATGCATGGTTTGCATATCCGGTTGCAGATCGCTCAACGCTTGAATGCGATCCGGACGATTGAGAAATTGCCATTCCGCTTTCAACAAAGCGATTTGATCTTTTTCTTTCTGGATCTTGATTTTTTGTCGGGCAATCTGTTCGCCCAACACAATCGTGTCATATTTTATGCCATAGGCATAAAGCGCCGAACCGAGCAAAAATGCCAAAGCAATGAACACGCTTAGCCGTCCCATGACGCCCCCCTTGCCCCTGCCGCAATTTGTGGCGAATTGTGAGGCAGAGACTGCATCGCGCGCAATTTGGCTGAGCGCGCCCGCGGATTAACAGCAAGCTCTTGCGCACCCGCAGTGAGTGGTTTGCGTGTCAACATAGAAAAACGGGGCGGCTTTGTGGCCGTCTGCGGGGCATGGCGTGAGGGCTTCGCCGTCAAGCCGCATTGATCGGTCATAAATTGTTTGACCATCCGATCTTCCAAAGAATGAAAGGTCACCACAACCAATCGGCCACCCTCTGCCAATAAGTCAACACTGGCCTCAAGCGCCCGTTGCAATTCACCCAATTCATCATTGACGGCAATGCGCAAAGCCTGAAAGGTCCGGGTCGCAGGATGAATATCAGTTGGCTTGTGATAAACAACCGAGGCTACCAAACTGGCCAATTGAGCGGTGGTGGTGATGGGGGCCTGCTGCCGAGCTGCCACAATGGCGCGCGCAACGGCGCGCGAGCGGCGTTCTTCGCCATAATGATAGATCAGATCCGCCAATTCACTTTCTTTCAGCGTATTGACCAAATCAGCCGCCGAGCGCCCCTGCTGCGCCATGCGCATATCAAGCGGTCCCTCCGCCCGAAAAGAAAAACCGCGCGCCGGATCATCCAATTGCATCGACGACACACCGATATCCAGAACAATCCCGTCAAAAGGCGCGCCCGGCTGTTGGGTGGCCAAGAGAGCCAGATCCCCAAACCGCCCCTCCACAACCCGCAACCGCCCGGCATAGTCAGCACACATCGCTTGTCCGGCCTGCACCGCATCAGGATCCCGATCAATAGCCAACACGCTCCCTTGCGGATCCGCCTCAAGCAGCGCGCGCGTATAGCCCCCGGCGCCAAAGGTGCCATCGCAATAAGAACCGCCGCTGCGCGGCGCGAGGGCACTCAGCACCTCATCCAGCATCACCGGACGATGGCGCGGGGCCGCCAAAACTGCCGCCTCCGGCTGCGCAGGCGCGGTCAACGGGCTGGACAAAGCCTCACGCACCGCAGTCCTCCCCTTTGCGCTTCGGGTGCACAGGCACGGTCCCCAATCCGACACAGCCTCGTGTGCCATCAGGTGTCCGCCCACAACCCGATACTGAACAGAAATACTTCGCCATCAGCTTAAAAAATCATCATCGCCCGTCTGCAGAATCATCCCACCTAAGCGTGATCCGGGTTAATATTTTATCAAGATTTTCCGTTCGGCCGGCCAATAGAAGAAAAAATTGAATAAAAACAATAAAATTAATCGCCGCATGCGTTAAAAAAGAATGAAAGCCAGTCGGTCTGTAAGCCGGGTTCTGTATGGCCGCAAGCCGATCAGCTTGCGACGTGACGGCCATTCCTCTGGGACGGCTGTTACCAGCCGCCTCTAGCAACCAACCCGGATGACACGGGCTGGAAAAGGCCCTGGGCGCGAGGCCCCGTCATCCCTATTCGGTTTTGCTCCCGGTGGGGTTTACCCTGCCATCCCTGTTGCCAGCGACGCGGTGCGCTCTTACCGCACCTTTTCACCCTGACCCGATCCCGCGGGATCGGGCGGTTTGTTTTCTGTGGCACTTTCCCTGAGGTCACCCTCGCCGGACGTTATCCGGCACCGTTTTTCCATGGAGCCCGGACTTTCCTCGCCTTGCGGCGCGG
>CAWUMW010000347.1:0-2109 GCA_963923415.1 uncultured Hyphomicrobiales bacterium
GATAAAAACTTCAAGCACCTCGAACTTTTGCTGCATTAAAATTTGGCCTCTGCGCAATAATTCTTCCATCGAAATCACCGATGCAATCGAGGTGGTTTTTAGCAAGCCATTAATGGAATTGCCCAAGGCTGGCACGATCACCCGCATCGCTTGCGGCAGCACGATCAATGTGAATGTTTTAATGCTGTTCAACCCCAACGCCTTGGCCGCATCGCGCTGGCTGTTGGGCACCGAAGAAATTCCTGCACGAAGAATTTCTGACAAATAGGCCGCCTCGTTCATCACCAGTCCCAGCAAAGCCGATTCAACGACATTGAGACGGAAAAACCCAAGCTGCGGCAGGCCTGTATAGATAATAATCAGTTGCACAAGCAGCGGCGTGCCACGAAACAGCCAGACATGAAAACGAGCATAATGGACAAGGCCAAACATATTGGATTGTCTAAATAACACCAAAATGAAAGCCAGGATCATACCGAGAAAGATGGTTGCAACGGTCAGGCCAAGGGTCACCAACGCCCCTTCAAGCAAATAGGCATTGGCAAAATACCCCCAAAAGCCTTCCCAGTTCCAAACCTTCATCAAACCTGTTCCTTAAAAAAAGGACCCATACGATAGTTGCCGTATGGGTTTTGCGCAGCAAAGCCTTTCTGGCGTGACACGTGTCAGGCTGGCCCCGGACCTTTGATCGCAAAGGTGCTTTCTTCGATTTTCAGCACGCCGTAGCTATCAAACAGCTTGTCATAAATACCCTCTTTTCGTAGATCGTTGAGGGCGGCAACAACTGCATCAGCAAGGGTTTTATCTGCGAAGGCGAAGCTGGCAATTTGAGGGAAAAGACCGGATACAGCACGAGTGAAATCACCGCGGGTCTGCCAATACATCGCCGTAGCATCAATCGAGGTCGCGGCATCGACCTGCTTGGCGCGCAAAGCCTGAAAGGCTTCGGAGAAATTGTTGAAGGTTCTGATATCCAGCCCCTTCTTGCCCTCTTTCTTAAGCATCTCGTCGACTTCACGAGTGCGTTTTTCCTCGATGCCACCCAATTCGACAGCTACCGAGCGGCCGGCCAGATCTTCCCATTTATTGATGTTCAAAGGGTTGCCTTTGATCACCATAAAGCTAATGGCCGCTCGCTCGTAAGGCACCATATACATTAATTTGGACCGTTCCTCGGTCCAGAAAATGCCTGTATTGATCATGTCCCAACGCTTGGCAGCAAGACCGGGGACCATCGCAGCAAATTCGATCCGGATATATTCTGGGGTCAAACCCAGTTTCTTGGCAATTTCATTGCCCAATTCGACGCGCATGCCCTGCAATGTCCCTTTGTCATCGACATATTGCAAAGGCGGCAAAGTCGGATTGATCGACATCACCATTTTGCCCGCACTGATCAGATTGGGCGGTGCAAGCTTGGCCTGAGCATGGGCAACACCTGACAACGCGGTCGGTAAAGCCATAGCACCCAATCCCGCAAGAATAGTGCGGCGGTTGGGCTTTAAAGTGGACACGAAAATGGATTGGCTGTCAGATTCAGTCATTTCAGTTCCCTTTCGTTGCAATCAGAAAAAGTCCCTCTAATAGATTTGCACGCATATCGTATGCATTAACGAGATGCTTACAAGATTGAATTTGGTCTGCCGGATGCAAATCTGCCGCCTTTTGCCGTAATACTGATCAAATAATACTCACCCAAGTCTTGCGCTTTTAATCGAATCGCTCGAGCGAGAAGTTGCCGACATCCCAATCTGTTTTTCCGCGCACCATCAAATCGGCAGTAACCCGCCCCATGATTGGACCCAGCGTGTAGCCATTCGAGGTCGCGGCGGTATAAAAGCCCTTGATCGAAGGATGTTCACCGATGATCGGCGCCCCGTCAATATTGATATTCATCGCGCCCCAGCTTCTGAGCATATGCAATTTTTTCAAATCAGGCACAACATGTTGAGCGATCCAGAGGTTGCCTTCTAGACTGTCGCGCAAGGGACGCGGGTGGTCTTGTGCCGGATCAAGCCCCGCCGTCCAACCTCCACCAATGATGAAATTACCATTACCGGCCTGTTTCAAGGTCAGATGACGGGCAGCATGGGCGATGAGTGAGTGGAC
>CAWUMW010000348.1:0-2101 GCA_963923415.1 uncultured Hyphomicrobiales bacterium
CAAAAGCCTAGACGTAGACCAAAAACCTAGACGTAGACAATGAGGAGAAGAGGGGCATGCGTAATCTGAAAATTGACCCGCGTCGTCTTTGGGATGAAATCCACGAAACGGGTCAGATTGGCGCCACCGCCAAAGGCGGGGTGAAGCGGTTGACTTTATCGGAGGAAGACCGCCGGGTGCGCGATTGGTTCAGAGCGCGGGCTGAGAGCTTGGGCTGCACGGTTACTGTTGATGCGGTTGGGAATATGTTTGCGCTTAAGCCGGGCAAGACAGAAGCGCGACTACCGCTTGCCATGGGCAGTCATTTGGATACGCAGCCAACGGGCGGCAAATTTGATGGAATTCTGGGGGTGCATGCCGGGATCGAGGTTTTACAAACCCTTGCTGATCATGACATCGTCACCGATGCGCCGCTCTTGGTAATTAATTGGACCAATGAGGAAGGCTCGCGCTTTTCTCCCGCGGTGATGGGGTCGGGGGCATTTGTCGGTGCCTTTGCGCATCAGGAGATTTTGCAAAAAACCGATCGGGATGGTGTTTCATTCGGGGCGGCTTTAGAGTCCATCGGCTATCGCGGCACGCAACCTTTGGGGGCCATCAAAATGGCCGCCTATCTTGAATTGCATATTGAGCAAGGCCCTTATCTGGAGGCGGAGGGCAAAGAGATCGGGGTGGTTACCCTTGTCCAAGGCATTCGTTGGTTTAATGGCGTCTCTGTCGGCATGGATGCGCATGCAGGAGCCACGCCGATGCATCGGCGTTCGGATGCGTTGTTGGCAGTGGCCCGGTTGGCCGATCGTTTACAGGCGATTGCAGTTGCGCATGGGCCGCATGCGGTCGCTACGATGGGCGTTGTGGATGTGAAAGAAGCCTCGATTAATGTTGTGCCCGGTCTGGTGCATTTTACCATTGATATGCGTGATCCATCGGATGCGGTGCTGGATCAAATGGAGGCAGAGGTTCGCGCGGCGGTCCACGAGATTGCGACGCGGACTGGCGTGCAATTAAGCTTGGAGCGTTTCTGGCAGGCAGCTCCTTTGCCCTTTGATGCGGAGTGTCTCTCAGCGGTGCGGCAAGCCGCCGCTAAATCCGGCTATAGCACGCGGGATTGCACCTCAGGCGCCAGCCATGATGCGGCTTTCATGCAAACAATTGTGCCCTCTGCGATGATTTTTGTGCCCTCAAAAGACGGACTTTCGCACAATGAGCTAGAATATTCCTCATTGGCCGATTGTGGGGCCGGCGCACAAGTGCTGCTCGATGCTATTTTGTTGTTAGATGAGCGCGGGCGTTAAACCTAGGGCCAGGCCTTGAATGAGGCCAGACCCTAGGGGGGCATAAGCCTTTAAACCAAGCCTTAAGAACTTTCATAAGGCTTGGTTTCGTGAAAGGGGTGCGGCCTTTAATGCAGTAAATGCAGAATGAACGGGATATCAAAATAAATCCCGGCCAAAACAGCCACCCCTAAGGAGCCGAGGGTGGCCGATGCATAAGCAAACAGCATGATGCCCGACAGCAAAGCCACGGACGATAAAACGATGGCCAGCTGGATCATCAAAGACGATGTTTCAAAGGCATGATATTTGCCAAAATGAAAATCGCGTTTTTCCTCAAGCATTTTGGCTTTGGCCATCAATTCTTTTTTGCCTTCATTGGTTGAAGGTTCGCTTTCATAGCGTTCAACCGTTTTCAGCCATGTGGCAATTTGTTTTTTAACATCCTCATTGTCTTTGTTGGCCGATGTCTGAGCGCTCTCAGCCGTCACACGCAGCATGGTTTGGCGGATGGATTTCGCTTGGTAGAAATTCCATGTATCCGACGCTTCAATATTTAAATTCAAGCCGGTTGTCTGATGCATTTTGCCGTTCATTTCTGATAAGGACAGAAACAGCGCCAGAAAAGCGATCATCAAGCCGATTTTTTTCTCAGGCCCTTTGCCGTGATGACTCTCATGGGCTGAGTCATCGGCCAATTCTTCTATCGGATCCCCCATGTCGTCCTCCTTTACGCAATGTTTACCAACCAAGATGTGGTGCGGATTAAGCTTGGTTCATAGACTGATTCGGGATTTTTTTCATGGCGGATCCCATAAAGCAAACCG
>CAWUMW010000349.1:0-2092 GCA_963923415.1 uncultured Hyphomicrobiales bacterium
CCATAGAACCGCCTGCGGCTTGGAATTGATCCACATAAGAATCCATGCGCCCCGCGGTGGTGGGGCCAAAGGAACCGGAGGCAAAGCCTTCGGGCGTTTTGGCGGGCCCTGCATAATAGACCGGATGGTTTTTGAAATAATCGGGCATGGCTTCGCCGCGCTCCAAACGTTCGCGGATTTTCGCATGTGCCAGATCCCGCGCGACGATGATGGTGCCGGTTAAGGAGAGGCGGGTTTTGACGGGATGTTTGGAGAGTGTGGCCAAAATTTCTTTCATCGGTTTAGAAAGATCAACCGCAACTACCGATCCCCCCAATGTGGCCTCGTCGACATCGGGCATGAAGCGTGCAGGATTGCGTTCGAGTGTTTCTAAAAACACACCGTCCTTGGTGATTTTGCCCAAGGCCTGACGATCCGCAGAGCAGGACACACCTAAGCCGATGGGCAAGGATGCGCCATGGCGTGGCAAACGGATGACCCGCACGTCATGGCAGAAATATTTGCCGCCAAATTGTGCGCCGACGCCTAATTGCTGGGTGAGTTTGTGGATCTCTGCTTCCATTTCAAGATCCCGGAATGCATGTCCAGATTCCGATCCTTTGGTGGGCAAGGCGTCGAGATAGCGGCTTGATGCAAGCTTGACGGTTTTCATCACCATTTCAGCCGATGTCCCGCCGATCACGATCGCAAGGTGATAGGGCGGGCAGGCGGCGGTGCCAAGGGTTAGGATTTTTTCTTTCAGAAAGGCAACCATCCGGTCATGCGTCAACAAAGACGGGGTTGCTTGGAACAAAAATGTTTTATTGGCCGATCCACCGCCTTTGGCCACAAACAGAAATTTATAAGCGTCTTCGCCTTCGCTATAGAGATTGATTTCAGCGGGGAGATTATTGCGGGTATTTTTTTCCTCGAACATCGAGAGCGGCGCTAATTGCGAATAGCGCAGATTTTTTTCAAAATAGGCATCACGGATACCGTCTGCCAAAGCGTCTTCATCATGACCATCGGTGAGAACAAGACGTCCCTTTTTTCCCATCACAATGGCGGTGCCTGTATCCTGGCACATCGGCAAAACGCCGCCTGCTGCAATATTAGCGTTTTTTAAAAGATCATAGGCCACGAATTTGTCATTGGATGTGGCCTCTGGGTCATCAAGAATTTTGGCGAGCTGGGCCAAATGACCGGGCCGCAACAGATGATTGATATCAATCAAGGCCTGTTTGGCCAACAGCCGCAAGGCGGAGGAGTCCACAGACAAAAACTGCCGGTCGCCATAGGTCTCGACACGCACCCCTTGCGTGCTGATTTGGTGATAGTCGGTCTGATCGGGTCCGAGCGGAAAAAGATGGGAAGCGGCGGTGGCCATGGCGCGATCCTTCTGGTCAGGGGGCGGGCGTCTCTGCCTGCAGCAGAGGCAGATGCATCCGGGGAATGCCTGTTTTCTAGGCCGAACCGGGCCCGGTTTCAAATCTTAAAACAAGACACGGTTCGATATTAAGACTTAAACCCACAGTCTAAGGCAGGGGGCGGGTGGGCCAAGATGAGGCCAAGAGAGGCTAGAGAGAGTAAGCGAGGTGTTTGCGCGCTGAGGCGTTAGGCCGCATAAGAATTCGGGCTGCGGCTTAACAATGCATAGAGCGCTTCCGGGTCGCGGGTCTGTCGCAAGGCTTGCACCGTGCCCGGATCGCGCAAGATACGGGCGATTTTCGCCAGCGCCTTTAAATGATCCGCTCCCGCATTTTCTGGTGCCAAGAGCAAGAACACCAGATCCACCGGTTCATGGTCAAGAGCTTCAAAATCAACAGGTTTTTCTAATCGGGCAAACAGGCCCGCCAAATGCGGCAGGCTGGAAAATTTGCCATGCGGGATGGCGATACCTTTGCCAATGCCTGTCGAGCCCAAGCGTTCGCGTTGCAGCAAGGCCTCAAAGATCGAGCGGGATTCCAGCTTCAGGATCGAGCCAGCCTGATCTGACAATTCGCGCAGCACTTGCTTTTTGGACGTGGCTCTGAGCTGTGGCAGCACGCCCTCGGGGACTAGAAAATCAGTCAATGGCATCGTGTGTTCTTCGTCCCTGTTGTCTGTCCGACTT
>CAWUMW010000350.1:0-2085 GCA_963923415.1 uncultured Hyphomicrobiales bacterium
GATCATATACCGCTCGGTTTCACGCTCTTGGCGGATGTAGTCGGAACTTTGCAAGGTTTGTAAATGCCTGAAAATACGGCTTTTCGTGGTTCCCAAAGCCTGCGCCAGGGCCGTGACCCCCACAGGACGACCCGCGGCCACTAAATATTCAAGCAGTCGAAATGCCAGTAGTACCGACTGGATCCCCTCCTCCGACTGGCCTTTCACCGGTGGCATGCACGCGTCCTTAGCTGACATGCTGCTCTTGACAGAACAGCAAAAATTAGATGTGTTTTGTTTTGTGAAACAATATTATGTTTCGCTAGATAGAACAAGAGGCTTTTTTTGTCCTCCCTGTGGCAAGGTGATTTTGATGAATTCTGCATCCCCCTCCCGTCCGCATCCCTCGACATTCCGCACGCGGTTAAGGGCGGGTGAGGTCATGTTGGGCAGCTTTATCAAAACCCCAACCAGCCATTCCTGTGAAATTCTTGGCCTGTGCGGGTTCGATTTTGTGGTGATCGATGAGGAGCATGCCCCCTTTGATCGGGTGAGTACGGACCAAGCCTTATTAGGCGCGCGCGCTGGCGGCACGGCGGGCATTGTGCGCGTGGCGGAAGCAAGCCCGGCGCGTCTGCTGGCCGTTTTAGATGACGGAGCCGTGGGCGTTTTGATCCCGCATGTATCAAGTGCTGAGAAAGCGCGCGAAGTGGTGGCGGCCTGTCGCTATCGGGGCGGCAAGCGGGGGTTTTCCAACTCTCCGCGTGCGGGTGATTATGGCGCATTGGGGATTTGGCCTCATGTTGATAAGCAAGATGCCGAGGTCACAGTGATTGGCATGATAGAAGATCCCGAAGCGCTTGAGTGCCTCGATGAAATCATGTCGGTTGAGGGATTAGATGCCGTCTTTATTGGGCGCGGCGATTTAACTGTGGCCTTGGGCGCAAAAGCCATTGATGCCCCAGACGTCATCGCCGCCGCAGAAACCATTGCCGCCGCCGCACGCAAAGCTGGCAAGCCGGTTTTGATGATGGTCGGCAGCGCAACAGAAGCCGAGACCTTTCGAAAAATTGGCGTGAACGCCTTTATCGTATCATCGGATCAAGGGTTGATGCGCCAAGCGGCTGTCAAACTCACCCAAGATTTTTCAAAACTCAAAGCCTAAGGACGCCTCCTCATGACAGATCAGGATCTTGAAAAGCGAATTGATAGCCTGCTGATTGGCGCGATTGATCCGCATGTCCACACAGGTCCCTCCATTGCCGCACGCGCCCTTGATCATCTCGATTATGCGCAACAAGCGTCTGATGCAGGCTTTGCCGCGATTGTTACCAAAGATCACGATTACGCAGGCGTGATGACCGCCGCACTGATCAAAAAACATTACCCGAATTTAAAAACCAAAATTTATTCCGGTATTGCTCTGAATAATGTGGTGGGTGGGCTCAACCCCTATGCGGTTGAACACACTGCGGCAATGGGGGGCAAAATTGTTTGGCTGCCGACACTGACAGCCGAAAATCACTTCCGTTGGGAGAAAACCTCTAATTGGGTGCATCCCGCTTCCACATCAAAAATCCGTCCCGCCACGCCGATTCCCGTATTAAATCCCGATAAGTCTGTGCGCGATGATACGAAAGAAATTCTTGATATTGTCGCCAAAAACGACATGACACTCGCGAGCGGTCATCTTCATGTCAGCGAAACCTGGATTGTTTTTGAAGAAGCCAAAAAACGCGGCGTCACACGGCTGATCTTTACCCATCCAGAAGATATTGTTGACGCCTCTTTAAATGATGTGAAAGGCATTGCGGCCCTCGGTGCCTATGTCGAACATTCACTCTGCATGTTTCTTGAAGGCTGCAAATTTAAATCCTGCGAAGCTGAGGATCTGCACAAACAGATCATCGCCGCAGGGGTTGACCAAACCATCCTCTGTTCTGATTTAGGGCAAGTCGGTACTTTTGATCCGATTGATGGTATTCGTCGCGGCATTAAACTCTGTCTTGATTTTGGCTATTCGGATGAAGACATTCGAAAGATGGTCTCCCTCAATACAGCCAAGGTTTTGGGGATCGAGAGCGATTTGCCCCAACACGCCTAACC
>CAWUMW010000351.1:0-2074 GCA_963923415.1 uncultured Hyphomicrobiales bacterium
ATCCTATATGGCCCGCTTAGCACGCCCCTGTGGAGGTTTTACGACATCCAGCACCGCGCCGATCATGCGCGCGCAAATTCAAATCTTGGGTCTGCGTGATCTTTATGGCGCACGCGCGCGCTTACTCACCAATAAAGCTGACATCATCCATGCTGCCAATCAACGCGATACAGTGCTGATCGGATTGGGCGGCGGCTGCAAAGATATTGAAATCCATGTTTTTGAATCCACGCCAGTGGGTCCGATGCTGGTCTTGCATCTTTTGGTTGATGTGCGGGATGCAATGGGCGCCAACACCGTCAACACCATGGCAGAAACCGTTGCGCCGCTGATTGAACGCATGAGTGGCGGCGAGGTCAGGCTGCGTATTTTATCCAATCTTGCCGATTTACGCTTAGCCCGCGCAACCTTACGCCTGACCCCAGAAGCACTCCAAACGCCTGACTTTACCGGTGAACGCATGGCGCAAGGGATTGTTGAAGCCTGTGCGTTAGCGCTTGTTGATCCGTATCGGGCCGCCACCCACAATAAAGGCATCATGAATGGAATTGATCCGATTGTCATGGCAACCGGAAATGATTGGCGCGCGATTGAAGCAGGGGCGCATGCCTATGCCAGCCGCTCGGGACGCTATACATCTTTATCGCGGTGGGAGCTTGATCAAAACGGACATTTGGTTGGCACTTTAGAAATGCCGATGGCGCTTGGTTTGGTGGGCGGTGCCACCAAAACCCATCCGGCTGCGCAAGCCGCGCTCGCTTTGCTGAATGTCCACAGCGCAACTGAACTGGCGGAAGTCTGTGTTGCGGTTGGACTGGCCCAAAATATGGCCGCTTTGCGCGCCTTGGCCAGCGAAGGAATCCAACGCGGTCACATGGCCTTGCATGCCCAAAATATTGCCATTCTGGCTGGTGCAACCGGTGATGACATCAAACAGATTGCGCAAGAAATGGCCCGCACGCATCACGTAACCGTTGATCACGCCAAAGCCTTACTCAGTGCCAAACGCGGGGCGACAGCATAAGCATGAACGGATCTAAAGATCACCCACAGACTGAGCGGATCAAACTGGTTGAGGTTGGGCCGCGCGATGGGTTGCAAAATGAATCCAAGCCAGTCAGCACGCAGGATAAAATCACGCTCATCAATCGCTTGGCTGACTGTGGCCTGAACCAGATCGAGGCCACGGCCTTTGTCTCGCCGCGTTGGGTGCCACAAATGGCGGATCACGACACGGTCATGCGTCACGTCACACGCCGCAAGGATCTGGTGCTCTCCGCCCTTGTTCCCAATGTCACGGGTGCGCAAGCTGCCTTAGCGGCAGGGGCTCAACACTTGGCCATTTTTGCCAGTGCATCAGAAAGCTTTGCGCAAAAAAATACCAATTGCACGATCGCAGAAAGCTTAGAACGCTTTGCCCCGGTGCTTGCCTTGGCCCGGCAGCAACACTGTCCTGTGCGCGCTTATATTTCATGCGCTGTGCAGTGTCCCTATGAAGGGCCTATTCATCCAGACGCCGTCACCCGTTTGGTGGACCATTTTCTGCGCAGCGGCTGCCATGAAATTGCCATTGCCGATACGCTGGGCACCGCCTATCCGGAGGAGATCGCCACGGTGCTGACTGCGGTGTTGCGCTCTGCCGATGCCCATATCTTGACCGGGCATTATCATGCAACCTCTGGACGCGCGCTCGACAATATTGCGGTATCGCTTGAATTGGGTCTGCGGTGTTTTGACAGTGCGGCCGCTGGTTTGGGCGGTTGTCCCTATGCACCGGGCGCGGCTGGTAATTTACGCACTGGAACCTTGGTGGATTTTCTTGAACAGCGTGGCTACCAAACGGACATTGATCGCCCAGCACTCGCTTTGGTGGAGCAAGACCTTCTCACTTGGAAACAGCAGCAAGATTTGCCCATGTTTGCGCATGCATAAACTGTAGACCAGAAGCCTTATACTGGCTCAAATAGCCTCACACTTAAAAGCACTCGCCCTTAAAAAAATGGCCGGGCAAGACCCGACCAATTTCAAGACTCGGCTAATTTATTCTTTCATAGACTCACGCGATACCCTGCGC
>CAWUMW010000352.1:0-2074 GCA_963923415.1 uncultured Hyphomicrobiales bacterium
CCAAGAAAATCAGGGCCAGTGGTGGCACCATGACGAAAATCACATTTTCAGCCATTACCGACAATAGTTTCAGGCCCAGAAGCTTATTGAGGACCGCCAGCACAAAGGATACGGCGACCGCCACCGACATCGTCAGCACAACAAAATCAGCCCCGGCTTTTTGACCGGATTGTTTGATGACCGCATAGCCGATGACGCCGGAAATAATCGTGACGACCAGCAAGGACAGGCGGCGCGTTTGACCATCCGCATCACGCAGCATTTGTGCTTCGGGAGGCAGGCCGGGGGCAGATTGGGGGCTGACCAATGTGACGATAAACACATAAAGCGCATAAAGCGCTGACAACACCAGACCGGGAATAAAAGCGCCCTCATACATATCCCCGACGGATTTGCCGAGTTGGTCTGCCATGACAATCAACACCAAGGAGGGCGGGATGATTTGTGCAAGCGTGCCAGAGGCCGCGATCACGCCGGAGGCTAGCCTGCGATCATAGCCATAGCGCAGCATGATCGGCAGTGAGATTAAGCCCATCGAAATCACAGAGGCCGCGACAACGCCGGTTGTGGCAGCCAGCAAGGCGCCAACAAAAATCACCGCATAGGCCAAGCCGCCGCGAATGGGGCCAAATAATTGCCCGATTGTATCGAGCAAGTCTTCGGCCATGCCAGATCGCTCTAGCACCAGACCCATAAAGGTGAAGAAGGGGATGGCCAATAAGGTGTCATTATTCATGACCCCAAACACACGTTCCGGCAAAGCCTGAATAAAATCGGGGCGGAAGAGGCCCAGCTCAATTCCCACCAGCGCGAAAATTAACCCATTGGCGGCCAGTGCAAAGGCAACCGGATAACCCAGGAGCAAAAACGCTACCAGCGCCGCAAACATGATGGGCGCCATATTGTGAATGAGAAATGCGGTCATGATCAAATCCTCTCAAAAGCTCAGCTGGCGTCTTCTGCTTGCGCGAGCAGCCGCTGCGCTTCTGCTTCGGCAGCAGCATGATGTCCGCCGCCGGATGATGTATCGGCCAAATGCCCCTTCATGATAGCCAAACGCTTGATGAGTTCAGACAAGCCTTGCAGGAACAACAAGGTAAAGCCGATAGGGATAAGAAATTTGGCAGGCCATTGGGCCAGCCCGCCCGCATTCACCGATTGTTCATTGATTGCGAAAGAGCGCAGGGCAAAGGGCCAAGACACCATCATCATGATGATGGTTAAGGGCAGCAGAAACAACAGATGCCCCATCAGATCAATCCAGTTGCGCACGCCTTTTGGCAGCAGCGCATTGACGATATCAATGCGGATATGTTCGTTTGACATCAGGGTCCATGGCGCACACAGCAAAAAGACCGCACCAAACAAAACCCATTGCAATTCCAGCCAAGCATTGGATGACATATCAAAGATTTTACGGATGATCGCGTTGACCGTAGACACAATCACAGCCAGCAAAATAAGCCAGCTCATCCAACGGCCAATGACATCCGAAACAGCATCAATCATCCGGCTAACGGAGAGTAATGATTTCACGCGCAATCCTCCCGATATAAAGCCATCGACCGTGCTTTGATCAAACAAGGCCCATGCCGATCCCTTTAAAACTGTTTTTGGGTGAGGGATCAAGGCGCCATCTTGCGGTATTTCAGCACGATGAAGCAAGGCGGATTGTTGGGTTTTTACCAAAAAGAGGCCGTTTTGCCGGACTCAAGCGATACATCGTCCCCTGTTAGCCGGCTGGCAGGCTTTTTTTATGGTCTTGATGGACGGTATAAAGCCCTGCTGCGACAATCAGCCCGCTGCCGATCACGCTTAAAAAATCCGGCCATTCCCCAAAAATAACAATACCGCTTATAAAAGCCCACACCAGCACCGAATAGCGAAAGGGTGAGAGCGCCGAGGGTGGGGAGATGCGATGCGCTTTGACCGCGCAGAGATTGCCCAAGGTGACAAAAACCGCGGCGGCCAGAAGATACAAAGTTTCGCGCCATTCCCATCCCGCCCAATCGCTGGTGCCAGACAACAGGCCAACCCCCACCACGCTGATCGTTGTGGTGAATGAGACGATCGC
>CAWUMW010000353.1:0-2070 GCA_963923415.1 uncultured Hyphomicrobiales bacterium
GTGAAACGGTGTTGAGGCGTCAGTGAAACGGTGTTGAGGAGTGAAAAGAAGAGGCCATGACCAGTCGTCCGGTTGTCCTGATTGCCGATGATTATGCGCTAACACCTTGTATTAGCGACTCTATTTTGCTTTTGTTGGCAGCGGGTCGGCTGTCGGGGACAGGGGCTATGGTCACGCAGCCGCATTGGCCTGAGGCTGCACAGCGTCTTGCGCAGATGCGTGGCAAGGGGCAAGCGGGCCTGCATCTCGATCTCACCGTTGGCCCTCCTTTGACGGCGATGCCGTGTCTGGCGCCGCAGGGGCAGTTTCCTTCGATGCCAGTTTTGGCGGCAATGTGTCTCGTCTCGGCGCAAGCACGCGCTGAGGTGCAAGCCGAAGTGATAGCCCAGATTGCCTGTTTTCGTGCGCATTATGGCGCGGGACCGGATTTTATTGATGGTCATCGGCATGTGCATGTGCTGCCGGGGGTGCGCGCTGCAGTGTTTGGCGCGCTGGCGGCTTGCGGATCGGATGAGCGCATGTGGCTGCGCTCGGTGGAGGAGCCGCTGGGGCGGATTTGGCGTCGAGGGGTCACACGCTTTAAATGTCTGGTGATTGCTGTGTTGTCAGCAGGCTTTGCGGCGCAGGCCCGGCAGGCGGGCTTTGTGGTCAATCAGGGTTTTGCGGGCGTGCGGGCTTTTGATGCTGGCGAAGATTTTGGGGTTTTGATGCGCGCCTTTCTCTCGGTCTCAGGTCCGCACCCCTTGATCATGGTGCATCCGGGATTAGCGGGCGATGGGCTGATTGCAGCGGTTGATGCGGTGATCCACACACGGCCGTTAGAACATGCCTATCTCGCAAGCCCCACTTTTGCAGATGATCTTGCAGCGGCGGGTCTGCGGATCGGTCGGCTTGAGGCGCAGCTTGACGGATTGCCCCAATAAAAACGGGGCCCTCAGGCCCCGTTGCATAGGTTTGTCAAAAAAGCTTCGGGTTTAGTGGCCGGCTTTTTCGAACAATTCAGCCACATAATCCCAATTGACCATATGGTCGATAAAGGCTTTGAGATAATCGGGCCGACGATTGCGATAATCGATATAATAGGAATGTTCCCACACATCGCAGCCGAGAATGGGGGTTGCGCCATGCACAAGCGGGCTTTCTCCATTCGGTGTCTTGCTGACAATCACTTTGCCGTCTTTCACCGCAAGCCATGACCAGCCCGAACCAAATTGGGTCACACCGGCTTGAATGAAGTCTTCTTTCATTTTGTCAACGGAGCCGAAGCTGTCGATGACGGCTTTTTCCAATTTGCCGGGTAACGCGCCGCCGCCATTGGGCTTCATCCAATGCCAGAAGTGCAAATGGTTGTAGTGCTGACCGGCATTGTTAAACAGGCCAGCATTTTTGCCGAATGAGCCTTTGACAATCTCCTCAAGAGACTTGCCTTCCCATTCGCTGCCTTTGAGAAGATTGTTGCCGTTATTGACATAAGCAAGATGATGCTTGTCGTGATGATATTCCAGCGTCTCTTTTGACATGTAAGGGGCAAGCGCATCATGCGCATAGGGAAGATCAGGCAGTGAAAACATTCGGTCTCTCCTTGAAACACGTTGGGCACAAAACAAAACTGTGAACGCCGACACGCTTATTTATGCGGCTCTGAGATCAGACGGTAAGCATGAAAGCTGGTTTTACACAAGAGAGTTGGATTTTCAAAGGGGATTTCTGTGTCTCCATGCCTCAGTCGGCGGATATCACGGCAGGGATTTAAGATCAGGGCTATAAGATCAGGGCTTGCAGCCACGCGCTGATCATGCCAAGCACTCACGGATGCCGTCCGGCATATAGGGCATTATCGGATTGGGTTAGGACGTCGGCATGCTGCGAGCTCTGTTTGTGTTAGCGGGTGTGATGAGTCTGGGTGGTCTCGCCGCGATGGTGAATGGCGCGAGTATCATCTTGAATGAACGCGGCTGGTCACAATTTATTGCCGGGTCTGTCATTTTGAGCGGAGGATGCGTGGTGTTGGCGCTTGCCGCCTGCTTGATGGAATGGCGCAAGCAGATCAGCATGATCGCAGGACATTCT
>CAWUMW010000354.1:0-2054 GCA_963923415.1 uncultured Hyphomicrobiales bacterium
CAATCTGCACGATCTGGTGAGAGCGGAAAAACACTTCCGTTTGATCATCTAATCGTGCAGATCCAAAAAAGTCCCGCCCCCGATATTCTATCGCTTCAACTGTGGCACGGAAGGCGCCACTTTGTTGATCAGAGACCGCGAGCAAATCATCGGGCCGCAAACTTGCAACGGCTGTTTCCGTGCGCATGGCTTCATGCGCCCAACCGGTCAAACTGACCGGACCGATCTCGATGCGCACCTGTCCCTGCGCACCCTTGCTTACGCGGCCTGTGATCCGGTTCCGAAAGCCCATAAAATCCGCCACATCGAGTTGGGCGGGGCGCATATAAAGCTCTTCCGGCGTGCCAACTTGTCGAATTTCTCCATCCCGCAACACCACAATCCGATCCGCTAATGAGAGCGCCTCGTCTTGATCATGCGTGACATACAGGGTAACCGATCCGAGCCCCGCATGAATGCGGCGAATTTCCTGCCGCATTTCCAGCCGCAATTTCGCATCCAAATTCGACAACGGTTCATCCATCAATACCAGCGGCGGTTCAATCACGATGGCGCGGGCAATCGCCACCCGCTGTTGCTGCCCGCCCGATAATTGCCCCGGTAATTTTTCGGCCTGTGATTCCAACCGCACCGTTGCCAAAGCCTGATCCACGCGGCGGTCACGCTCTGCGCGCCCGACATGGCGCATTTTCAAACCAAAGCCAATATTGTCGCGCACCGTCATATGCGGGAACAAAGCATAATTCTGAAACACCATGCCAAAGCCGCGCTCTTCGGCATCCAACACATCAATCCGCCGATCATCAAGCCAGATAGATCCCGCTGAAGTTGGCAATAATCCCGCAATACAATTTAATGCGGTTGATTTGCCGCAGCCCGATGGGCCCAGCAAGGCCACAAATTCACCACGCTGAATCTCGAGATTCAGATTTTTAAGCGCATGATGAGCTCCGAACACGCGCCCAACCTGCTCAAGCCGCAAAGAGCGAAAGGCCAAATGATCTTGTGACATGATAGGCTGTTCCTCCCCCAACAGGTCGCTCACCTTATGGCCTGTTGCAGTGTGTAGCTGATAGCAGAGTTTTGGATTAACGGCAGAGGGTCAGAGGGTCGTAGAGTCAGACTGCGTGCAGGTGCATACAGACTGTCCGGTATTTTCTGCCGATAATTCTATTTCCGATAAGTCTCTGCCCCTGATCCTGTGCAGCAAAACCGGGGCGGGCGACCGCACACACGCCGTCGCCCGTCTCCAATTTTGAGTTATTTGATTTTTTTGCCGCCGATTTTTTGGTCCCACATTT
The DNA here is from genome assembly GCA_963923415.1 of uncultured Hyphomicrobiales bacterium. Classification (GTDB taxonomy): domain Bacteria; phylum Pseudomonadota; class Alphaproteobacteria; order Rhizobiales; family Beijerinckiaceae; genus CAIYZJ01. The sequence continues at coordinate 1,302 of CAWUMW010000354.1, forward strand.
TAAATGCGATCACCATTTTATCCGGATCCAGCGGCAATTCAGCCGGTACATCCGCAATCAATTTATCATATTCCGGCCGACCAAATTCCTTGATCGCGGCTTGGCTTTCAGGAGGAGCTAATTCCAGCCCCACGCCTTTCACAGCCGGACCCGGATAAGCATAGCCTTGATCATAGGTTACGGCCTGCTGTTCCTTTTTCATCATGAAGCTGATCAGGTCGAGCAACACAGCCAGCTTCTCAGGGGGCAGACCTTTCGGCACGCACATATAATGCGCATCTTGAATCCAGCGGAACCCTTTCAGCGTCGTAATTTGTGCGTTTTTCGGCACCACACCGATAATGCGCGGATTCAAATCCCATCCAGTCATCGACGCCACCATATCGCGGGTGCCTTCTCCCAGCTCCTTCATCGTCGCGCCGGTTCCGGTTGGGTAATATTCAATATTTTCGCCAATGGCTTCCAAGAACGCCCAGGTCTTTTCCCAGCCATTGACCGGATCTTTCGGATCCTTATCGCCAAGAATATAAGGCAGACCCATCATCAATTCCCGACCCGGACCCGAATTGGCCGGACGTGCATAAATGAATTTATTGGGATTGGCTTTGGTCCACGCCAAAAATTCTTCCGCTGTGGTCGGCGGATTTTTCACCCGCTCAGGAATATATTCGAGGATCGGACCACCGGGGGATGTAATGACAATCACCCCTTGGCCTGCCGCCACGGCCTGCATTTTCACGGCTGCGGGCAATA
>CAWUMW010000355.1:0-2051 GCA_963923415.1 uncultured Hyphomicrobiales bacterium
GTTCATGAGCAGGTGCTTAATCAGATTATGATGGCCAATATGCTTGATAATGAGCAAAGCTGGACCATTGATGAAAGCGGTAGGGCCAGCCGGGTTCAAATCGGCCCCCACGAGCGGGCCTTTAATGCGCATACCTATTTCATGACCAATCCTAGCCTGTCGGGACGCGGCAAATCATTGAAAAGCTCACCGCCCCGGAGTCTCAAAAAACAAACTAAGCCCAGTCCACTGAGCACCGTCCCTGTGGCAAAAAAATCTGCGTCTCGACGGACAAAATCCACCAAAACACCCCCAGAATCAGTTTAAAAGCCTGTCTGACTCAGCTTGGAAATTGATTGTCATGCAAGAAGCTCAAGGCCGTCTGAATGTTGGCGAAGCCGTCGCAATCATTGATATTGGTTCAAATTCCGTTCGATTGGTTGCTTATGAAGGGCTGACGCGGGCGCCGACCCCCATTTTTAACGAAAAGGCGCTCTGTGCGCTTGGGCGGGGTGTGGGCACAACCGGACTTTTGGCTGATGAAGCCATGGACAAAACCTTTAAAGCCTTAAAGCGCTATCGGGTTTTGGCAGACATTATGAAGATCAAAGATGTCACGGTGATTGCCACCGCTGCGGCGCGCGATGCAGCCAATGGTGAAGACTTTTTAAAAGAATGCCAAACCATTACAGGGCGCCCCGTACAATTGATTTCGGGACGCCGGGAAGCTGAGCTCTCGGCTTTGGGCGTTGTATCGGGCATGCAAGCTCCGAATGGTTTGGTTGGCGACTTGGGAGGCGGTTCGCTTGAATTGATTGATGTGGTCGGCGATCAGATCAGTGAAGGCGTTACCTTGCCGCTTGGTGCATTGGTGCTCCAAGACATTGCCGGAACCAATAAGAAGAAAAGCCATAAATATGTGCAAGATATGTTGGGTCAAGCCAAAGGGCTGAAAAAACTTAAAGGCCGAAAATTTTATGCAGTGGGAGGGACTTGGCGCGCTTTAGCGAGACTTCACATGAAGCAACGGGGCTATCCGCTCAATGTCATTCATAATTACATTATTCCATCACAAGACGTGACAGATCTTCTGGCTCTTGTTGAACGTGTCCAAGCCGATACTTTAAGCGCGATTAAAAGTGTTTCGGAAGCACGCCGCCCTTTGTTGCAATATGGCGCACTTGTTCTTGAGGAAATTATCAAACGGGGTCGGCCGTCCGATGTTGTTATATCGGCTTTGGGGGTGCGTGAAGGGTTGTTATTTGAGCGTTTGAACCCTGACATTCGCCAACTTGATCCGTTGATGACCACAGCTCGAGAATTAAATCTGTTGCGATCTCGCGCGCCCGAGCATGGCGAAGAATTATGTGATTGGACAGATACGCTTTGGGCGTCCAGTGGATTGGATGAAACGGCTGATGAGAAACGACTTCGTCACGCCGCTTGTCTGTTATCGGATATTGGCTGGCGCGCACATCCTGATTATCGAGGCGAGCAGGCTTTCAATATCATTGCCAACGCGGCCTTTACCGGAATTGACCATCCCGGTCGTTCCTTCATTTCTCTTGCGGTTGCTTATCGCCATATGGGGTCGGGGGATGAGGATGTCAGTCCGCGGTTGCGGGAATTGGTTTCTACCCGCTACCTTGATCGAGCAAGGATTTTAGGGGCCGCTTTCCGTGTGGCATATTTGGTCTCGGCGGCGATGCCTGGTGTTTTGGCCAAAACCAAAATCCGCTGTGATAATGGTAAAGTCTTGCTGTCTTTGCCGAATGGCTTTGCAGCCCTTGCCAATGAACGTCTGTTGAATCGCCTTCGGACCTTGGCGCGGATTTTAGGCCGAGCAGCGGATTTCGTGCTGACCTAGGGTCAGATCCTAGACTAAGCCGATCAATACGCTCCTCAATATGTTAGGCTGATGTTTGAAGCTGTTAACCCAGATTTTGGGTCAGAACTTTGCCGTCTTTAATGGCCAAGGCCAGTTTGCCATGTTTGAGTGCAAGCGCTAGATCGCCAAATACCGAACGGCGCCATCCTCGCAAAGCGGGCACATTGGCCTCATCATCATGGGC
>CAWUMW010000356.1:0-2035 GCA_963923415.1 uncultured Hyphomicrobiales bacterium
GGGGGCACACAGCGTTTGATCTCGGCCCCGTGTGCGCCAGCAGCAGCCGTGTTGTCGGCTTTGACCATACAATTGGTCGGACAAGGCCATCCGGCCTTTGTGATCGTTCTGACTTTGTTTTTGGCGGCATTGGTCAGCAGTGTGATTCAAATCAGCTTTGGCGTCATGCGGATCGGCCAATTGATTAAATATATGCCTTTTCCGGTCGTCAGCGGATATTTGAGTGGTGTTGGCTTGATCGTTATTTTGAGCCAGTTACCCAAATGGTTGGCTTGGCCGAAAGGCCTACCGGTTTTGCAAGGGATCCTATCACCTCATCTATGGCACATGCCCAGTGTGGTGATTGGTTTGGTGACGGCTTTGGTGATGGCTGTGGCGCCTCGCTTGCGCACGGGGGTTCCAGCCGTGATTTTGGGCCTCGTCGGGGGCCTGTCGACCTATTGGGTGTTGGCGCTCACAATTTGGCCAGAGCTGCGCACTTTAGCGGGTAATTCTTATGTGATTGGTCCGATTTCCATGCAAGGCGATGGCTTGATCGAAGGCATGGCCAATTTATGGAGCCAATTCCAACAGACCAAGGTTATCTTGTGGGAGCCTATCTGTGTTACGGCTCTGACTTTGGCGGTGTTGTTGTCGATTGATACGCTGAAAACCTGTCTTGTATTGGATGCGATGACGGGGTCCAAACATGACTCGAACCGCGAATTGGTCGGCCAAGGACTCGGTAATCTGGCCTCAACTCTTTTGGGCGGAGCACCGGGGGCAGGCACGATGGGGGCCAGCCTCGTCAACAAAGCCAGTGGCGGCATGACGGGCCTGTCGAGCATCATTCAGGGTTTGTGGTCTTTATTGGCGGTTTTATTTCTGACGCCTTTAATCGCATGGGTGCCGATTTCTGCCTTAGCGGCCATTCTGGTGGTCATTGGTGTGAATATGATCGATTGGCACACATTCCAGCTTTTGCGCTCGCGCGATACGCTGCTTGATTTTGCAGTGATTGCTCTGGTGGTGATTGTTGCTAACACGGTGAGCCTGATTGCCGCATCCGGTCTTGGTGTTGCTTTGGCGATCTTGATGTTTATTCGAGAGCAAATTCACTCGTCCCCCATTCGGCGAAAATCCTATGGCAATAAAATGTTTTCCAAACGGATCCGGATGCCTGCGGAACGCGATGTGCTTGAAAAATCGGGGCGCCAAACGGTGATCATTGAAATGCAGGGGAGCTTGTTTTTCGGGACAACCGATCAGGTCTTTGCGACCATCGAACCCGAACTCGAACATGCGCGTTATGTCTTGCTGGATTTGCATCGTGTGCAGTCTTTGGATTTTACAGCCGGACATATGATTGAGCGGGTCGCTAATATGATGGATGAGCGCGGCGGCATTCTCGCGTTAAGTCGCATTCCCGAGCGCTTACCAAGTGGACGCGATTTGCATGCCTATATTGATCATATTGGCTTGAGTCATAAATCGTCGGTGCGCATTTTTAAGGAATTTTCAGACGCTTTGGAATGGTTTGAAGAACAAATTATATTTCATTCCCATTTGCCTGAACAAGATGTGGATTGTTTGCCGCTCGGTGACTTTGATCTGTTTAAAGGATTGGATGCAAACGTCATCGCAGCGCTTGATCGCGTTGCCACACGCATACCGATCCGCGCCGGGAAGATGATTTTTAATGCCGGTGCGCCCGGACATGACTTGATGCTGATTGCGCGTGGTGAAATCAAAATTGATTTACCGATTCCAAACCAAAAGTCGATTCATTTGGCCACTTTAGGGCGGGGTCAATTTTTTGGTGAAATGTCGTTTTTAGATGCGCATCCGCATTCTGCGGATGTCATGGCTTTGACCGATGTCGATATTATCAGCTTGAATCGCAAAGACTTTGTCAATGTCATTAAAGGCGAACCGGAGATCGGCAGCAAAGTCTTGCGTGCTTTGGCGATGGCGATTGCCGATCGTCTGCGGCACGCCAATGCGGAAATGCGCGAAATGCGGATGGGCTAAGGGCTGGCTTAATGGGTGCGGGCAG
>CAWUMW010000357.1:0-2000 GCA_963923415.1 uncultured Hyphomicrobiales bacterium
CCCCTCTCATAAATCACTCTGGCGCGTCGGGGAAGGGCGCTGAGCCCGTCTGGTGGGGGGTGAATGGCAGGCATGTGATTTCAAACCGTTCCTCCAATTGCCTTTTTGCCGAATAATCCTAAAGTAGAACCGAAAATTCGGATTCTGCGCCATTCCGAATGTGGACGGCGCGTCAACAACCACTGCCAACAACCACTGCCAACAACGAGGAGAGCTGAATGAAAGCCCATGCCATACTGTGCCAGAGCCAGGGTAAGCCCGATGTGATGCAATTGGCCGATATTGAGATCGGCCAACCAGCCGATGGTCAGGTTTTGCTGCGCCAAACCGCCATCGGGGTCAATTATCTGGATGTTTATCACCGTGCGGGTGTCTATCCCCTGCCGTTACCAACAGGCATTGGCAGCGAGGGCGCGGGTGTGGTGGAGGCTGTCGGGCCGGGCGTCACGACGCTGAAAGTGGGCGATCATGTGGCCTATCAGGGCGGCGATATCGGCTCTTATGCCACGCATCGGCTGATGCCCGTGCAACGCCTTTATAAATTGCCGTCCAGTGTGAGTGATGAGCAAGGCGCAGCCATGATGCTGAAAGGCATGACGGTTGAATATTTGCTTGATCGCTGCACCCCGCTCAAAAAGGGTGACTATGCGTTGATGTATGCGGCAGCAGGGGGCGTTGGCTTGATTGCGGGTCAATGGGCTGCTCATCATGGCATTAAGCTGATCGGTGTCGCTGCAGGGGCTGAAAAATGCAAATTGGCGCGTGAGAATGGGTATCATCTCGTGTTGGATCGGAAGAGCGATGATATCCACGCCAAGGTGATGGAAATAACAGGCGGCAAAGGCGTGCCGGTGGTGTTTGACTCTATTGGCAAAGACACGTTCGAGCTCACTTTGTCGGTGTTATCGCAGCGGGGTTATTTTGTTTCGTTTGGGGCGACAACAGGAGCGCCGCCTGCGATTGAAGCGGGACTCTTGCAGAAAAAGGGATCGCTTTATTTTACACGCCCGACCTTGGCCCATTATGCCGCCTCTCCCGAAGATTACGCGATGTCGGCAGGCAAGGTGATTGATTTGATCGGCAAAGGGGTTTTGAAGCCGATTATCGGTCAACGCTATGCGTTGAAAGATGCAGCGCAGGCGCATCGTGATTTGGAAAGCGGCAAAACAATCGGCTCCAGCCTATTGATGCCGTAAAGAAATGGGGCGGCGGCTTACGTAGCGCGCCGCCCAGTTCAATCGATAGAACCAGTTTATGAGGCTAGGGTCTGACCCTAGCGCTTTATGAGCCTCGCTTTATGCGCTGGCACAAGTGATGCAGCGGGTTGCGGTTGGTTGCGCTTTGAGGCGCGAGGGGGCAATGGGTTCTCCGCATTGGCTGCACAGGCCATAATGCCCATTCTGGATACGGTCGATGGCATGGCGGATTTGCGCGATTTCCTGCAAAGCCGCTTTTTCAATCCCCTCCAAACTGTCTTGATTTTCGAGATCGGCGGCCTGTTCCTCAAAATCGGCGGGCAATAACTGATGCATTTCAGCATCAATATGCGACACCCGCTCTTGCAAAGACTGCAAGCGGTCGTTGAGTGATTTTAACAAGTCAGCCTGATTGATGTCAGAATGGGTCATGATGTGCCCCGAAAATGTGTGTTTGTGTTGGGTCGGTTTATGGACCAAGATCAGATGTCCCTACCTTAAAAGAGCAAGCGGGGGGCTGCATTGCGCCAGATCAAACCCATGGGCCGGGCGGGATCAGGGGCGGCTATGCCAGGGAGCGGCTATGCATTGTGGGCTCTGGTGTATTCCGCATCGAATCCTTAAACAGGGACGGCTTGCTGGAAGAGAGAGGGGCCAAGGTGACTGAACGTCAGGGAGAGCAGACCGCGCAAGGTGTGCTGTGCATTTTATCGGCTGTGTTTTGCTTTGCGCTGATTGATAGCATCACCCAATATGTCGTGGTCTTTGTGCCGACCATAATGGCCCTGTTCATCCGCTATATGT
>CAWUMW010000358.1:0-1997 GCA_963923415.1 uncultured Hyphomicrobiales bacterium
CGCGCAAGGCGAATCGATGAGGAGGATGCAGGCATGGGCAATGTGGTCGTTGTCGGCGCGCAATGGGGCGACGAGGGAAAAGGCAAAATCGTGGATTGGCTGTCCGAACAGGCCGACACGGTCGTGCGGTTTCAGGGCGGTCACAATGCGGGCCATACACTCGTCATCAATGGTGCGGTCTATAAATTATCCTTGCTACCGTCTGGCGTGGTGCGTCCCGGCAAATTGGGAGTCATCGGCAATGGTGTTGTGCTCGACCCGCATGCTTTGGTGGCGGAAATTGATCGCTTGGCCGAACAAGGCGTCAAAGTCACCCGTGACAATCTGCGCGTAGCTGATAATGCGGCATTGATCTTATCCGTTCATCGGGAGTTGGATGCCTTGCGGGAAAGTGCAGTGGCGGGTGCTATTGGCACAACCAAACGCGGGATCGGTCCGGCCTATGAAGATAAAGTTGGTCGACGCGCTATTCGGGTGATGGATCTTGCCGATTTGAAAGCCTTGCCTGCCCGGATTGAGCGCTTGCTGGTGCATCACAATACGTTGCGGCGCGGTTCCGGCTTGCCGGAATTTTCGGTAGCGACCTTGTATGACGAATTGGCGCAGATTGCCGATCGTGTTCTTCCCTATATGGATACGGTGTGGAAACTGCTTGATGAAGAGCGGCGGGCTGGAAAGCGGATTTTGTTTGAAGGCGCGCAAGGCGCATTGCTCGATATCGATCACGGAACTTACCCTTATGTAACCTCCTCTAATACGGTGGCGGGTCAGGCAGCCACGGGGTCGGGTTTAGGCCCCTCTGCGGTGGGCTATGTGTTGGGCATTGCGAAAGCCTATACAACCCGCGTTGGGGGTGGTCCTTTCCCCACCGAACAAGATAATGCGATTGGCAATCTGATTGGTGAGCGTGGACGTGAATTTGGCACGGTGACCGGGCGCAAGCGTCGCTGCGGTTGGTTTGATGCCGTCCTGGTGCGCCAGACCGTGCGCACGTCAGGCATTCATGGTATTGCGCTGACCAAATTGGATATTCTTGATGGGTTTGACGAGATCAAGATTTGTGTCCGCTATCGGCTCGATGGACAGGAGCTTGATCACTTGCCCGCCAGCCAGGATGCGCAAGCCCGGATCGAGCCCGTTTATGAAACCATTGAAGGCTGGAAAGGCACAACTGCCCATGCGCGGTCTTGGGTTGACCTTCCTGCCCAAGCCATCAAATATGTGCGCAGAATAGAGGAACTGATCGGGGCACCGGTCGCGGTGTTGTCCACGAGCCCAGAGCGCGACGATACGATCTTGGTTCAAAACCCGTTTGAGGCCTGATGGTCTTCCTTTGGTGTGTGAAGACTGATTTGTGAAGGTAAACACATCGCATGGCCGATTACTTTCCTTTGCTGTCTCGCACGATTGCTTCGCTTGGTAACAGCACCGCCGAGCAACGGCAGGCGGTCTATCAGCGGGCGCGGGTGGTCGTCGAGGATCAGCTTTCGGCCATTGATCCGCCGATGGCGGAGGAGGCGATCAGCAAGGAACTGGAACTGTTTGAGCAGAGCGTGATTCGGCTTGAGCAAGAGATGCTATCTCTTGAAAGCATGAAAAGCGATCCAGACGGTGGGGCCTCAAAAGAACACACAACCCGCCGCCATATTTCAGCCCGCTTGAGTGATTTGATGGCGAAAGCTGCGGCGGCGCGCACAGCGGCAACGCAAGAGCGGTTGAAATCCGAATTGCCGCCTGTGGCTGATCCGGCTTTGGCGGGCCCCGCTGTTCGGGTGGAGAGCGTTCCCTCTCCCTTTACCGCCGAGGCTGAAGCAGAGTCTTATGCGGATCATGCCGATCAAGCCGTTGATCATCCCTTCATCCGTTCTCCGAAGATTGAGGGCGATCCGTTGGATGCCTTGGCTGAGGCGCATCGTCGCAAGGTGGCGCAACAACCGCCTGCGCGTGAAGAGGCTGTGGTTTCGGCGGCGTCTGTGCAAGAAGCAGCAAGGGAAGCG
>CAWUMW010000359.1:0-1991 GCA_963923415.1 uncultured Hyphomicrobiales bacterium
AGTCTTACGGCCACATCAAACGTTGAGGCAAAATATGGGCCTTCATCAGCCACAACAAGAGCGTGACGGTGAGCACAGACAGCACTGTCCCCAACAGCACCGCCGCAGAGGCTTGTTCCACATACACTTTATATTGGTTGGCAATCACAAACACATTTAGGGCCGGGGGCAAAGCCGCCATCAAAACGGCTGTCATGGTCCATTCCCACCCAAAATCACCGAGCCATGACAAGATCAACCACACAATGAGCGGATGCAGGATGAGTTTGATCACTAATAAAATAGGCATTTCCACCGGCACATCCCGCAAAGGACGCATCGCCACCGTGACCCCCAAAGCAAATAAGGCACAGGGCGCGGCAGCATTTTTCAAAAAAACCAACATGGTCTCAACAGGGGCTGGGGGTTCAAAATGCACCGTTGCCGCTAAAACCCCTGCGGCGGTAGCAAGGTTAAACGGATGCGTGATCACCCGTTTGATAACAAACCAAGCGGTTTCCCCCATCCGCATTTTTTCACCCGATCCCAAAGCCATCAGAAACGGGACCAAACTAAAATGCAGACTATTATCGAACACAAAAATCAAAGCTGTGGGGACAATGGCTGAAGGACCCAACACGGCCAAAGTGAGGCCGGGGCCCATATAACCAATATTGGCATAGGCCCCTACAACCGACTGGATGGTGGCCTGCCGGATGTCGCCCGTAGTGCCAATTCCAGTTGCAAAGCCCAGACAAAAAACAATGAAGGTCGACAGGGTCGTTCCTAAAATAAAGGGCCAATTATTCAATTGCTCAATCGGAGCCGCCGAAACCAGCTTAAAAATCATGGCTGGCAAGGCGACATAGACGATAAAAAAATTCATACCCTGCATACTGTCTGAGGACAGATTGATCAATTTGCCACAAAAAAAACCTAAGAAAATCAATCCAAAAAATGGCAAAGCCAGTGAAAATACGTCGCTCAAAACCGTCCCCATCTCGTCCGCAGCAGGTGTTTTTTGCCATCCCGCACCCACAATGCATAGCTCTGCGCGCGGCCATGCATCTATAACGGCAAAGAAATCATTTGTCGCGCGGTCATATTTTCGAGCAGACATGCAAAAAAAAGACGCCCTGCCCGCTTTACTCTTTGCTCTCCTGCCCCCCCATGATAGCAGAGGGCACCCATGTAACCTGTAAGGCCCGTTTTGACCCAATCCACGTCCGATCAGAGAGAGTCTCCTGCCCAAAGGCCCTCAGATGGCCCTTTAGGTGGCCCCTTACTTGGTCCATTCGGGCTCTGGTCCCGCTTAGAGGCCTTGGGTTTCTGGCTCCTGATGCGTTTTATGCAAGCCTTGTCGCTGGAACGCGCCTCACAGCTTTCAAGTATGATGTGGCAAACCATTGCGCCTCGTCTCTATCGGCATGAGCGGGCGCTGACGCATTTGCAACTGGCTTTCCCTGAGAAAAGCCGTGCCGACTGTGAAGCCATTGCGGCCGCGATGTGGGGCCATTTGGGCGCCACCTTCGCTGAATCTTTTCATTTGCCACAATTAGCCCGCGAACCGCACCGCTATGAGATCGTGGCCACAGCCGAAGCGCAGGATATCATGCGCACGCATCAGGGCTTGGTGATGGTGTCCCTGCATATGGGGAATTGGGAAATCAATACATTAGCCGCGCATAAAGCGGGCTTGGCACTGGCGGGCGCTTATCAGAAAATCAAAAACCCACTGGTCGATAGCATGATCCGCGATATGCGGTTGCCCTTTTATCCGATGGGTCTCTTCAGCAAAGGCCATGAAGCCGCCAAAGCCCTCTTGAAAGTCGTGCGTGACGGCCATGTCGTGGCCCTGATGGCGGATTTGCGCGAAGGGCGCGGCCTGTCCGTTCCGTTCTTTGGCAGACCCGCTCCGTCTAACCCCTTTCCGGCGATTTTAGCGCGTGGGCGCGCTGTGCCGCTGTTGGCGGCCTGTGTTATTCGCACCGCAATCGGGCAGTATCGGGTCG
>CAWUMW010000360.1:0-1979 GCA_963923415.1 uncultured Hyphomicrobiales bacterium
CTTCAAGCGCCAGATGCGCCCAAGGGAAAGGCGATTGGTCTTGCCGACTTTCCAAGATCAAGGTTGAGAGGCGGGTTAAGGTCTCGCGGCGTGCGGCGGCGACAGCCACACCGGTTTCGGCGATTTCATGTTCAACCGCCTCCAGCCACACCTCATCAGGCCGATCCGCTTCCAGTAATTTGTTGCGGGTCCGCAAGGCCCGCTCGAGCGCCGAGACGCGGGCGGCATGGTCGGGATTAACCGCCAGCACCAGCCGATCCAAAAACCGCCGCCGCTCGCTGGCCGGGCCAGCAAACAGCCCGTCAAAAGCCGGGGTCAGCCAAACCAGCCGCACATAATCGGCAAAGGCACTGGCCGAGGGGACTGCCAGACCATCAATGCGGCAGCGACGACCGGGAGTGACGCTGCCTGCTGGTTCATAGCCTGTGCCCAGCCTGCGGCTGTCGCCGTCTTGATCGACCAAGCTCAAGGAAATGGCAAAGCTGCCGGGGCTGCCATGCCGTGCCATGGCACCAAGGTCAATCCGTCGCAAACCGCGCCCCGGCGTAAACAGAGAGAGCGCTTCTAACAGATTGGTTTTGCCAGCCCCATTATCGCCTGTGAAGGCAATCAAACGATGGTCGAAATCTAAGCTCGTATAAGCATAAGAGCGGAAATTTTGCAGCATTAAGCGCTGCACGAAGGGTTGGCGATAGGCTGACGCGCTCATGCGTCCCCCTCATACAGGCAGCACCCGGTTTCGTTGAGAAAACGGGTGCTTGGCGCAGACCTCGCTTGAGCGCAAAACCGCGTCACGGATTAGGGCCGGTCTTAGACCCGCATCGGCATCAGCACATAAAGAGCGCTGGAGTTTTCGCGGTCCTGTACCAAGGTGGGAGAGCCCGCATCCGACAATTTGAAAAAGGCGGTGTCGCTGTCGAGCTGTCCCATGATGTCGAGCAGATAGCGGGCATTAAAGCCGATTTCCAATGGGCTGGCTTCATACTCCACTTCCACTTCTTCGGTCGCCGAGCCGGAATCTGGATTGGTGACAGACAAGGTCAATTTGCGGTCGGCGACAGCCAATTTCACCGCCCGTCCGCGTTCGGAGGAAATGGTCGAGACGCGATCCACAGCAGCTGCAAATTCGGCTTTATCCGCTACCAGAATTTTGTCATTGCCAGCCGGGATCACGCGTTGATAGTCAGGAAATGTGCCATCAATCAGCTTTGAGGTCAGCACCACACTGCCAAAGGTCATGCGGATTTTACTGGCCGACATTTCAATGCGGACCGACTCGCCGGCGATTTCAACCAGTTTAATAATTTCACTGACAGCCTTACGCGGAATGATAATGCCGGGCATGCCGTTTGCCCCCTCAGGAGCCGGCGTTTCGACGCGGGCCAAACGATGCCCATCGGTCGCCACAGCCCGCAACATCACGGTGCCTTCAACGTCGATTGTGTGCAGGAAAATCCCGTTCAGATAATAGCGGGTTTCTTCGGTGGAAATCGCAAATTGGGCTTTCTCAATCAGCCGGTGCAGGTCTGCCGCACCAACCGTGAATGTATGGCTCATGTCGCCCGCTGCCAGATCAGGGAAATCACTGTCAGGCAGGGTTTGCAGCGTAAAGCGCGAGCGCCCGGAGCGAATCACCATTTGCTGCGTATCGCCCCCTGTTTCCAAAGAGACCTGCGCCCCGTCAGGCAATTTGCGCACGATGTCATGCAGCATATGTGCGGCAACGGTTGTTGCACCGGTTTTTTCAATGTCGGCGGGTAAAGTTTCGGTGACTTCGAGATCGAGATCGGTGGCGCGCAAATGCAAAGCGCCTTGATCTGCGCGCAACAAGACATTGGACAGGATCGGAATCGTCGTGCGCCGTTCAACAACCCGATGCACATGGCTGAGCGATTTCAATAGGGATGCGCGTTCGACTGTGACCTTCATGATTTCGCTGCTCTCTTGTCTTTTGTCATTGACATTTTAGGGTTCGCCAC
>CAWUMW010000361.1:0-1976 GCA_963923415.1 uncultured Hyphomicrobiales bacterium
AAGCCCAACTGTCTTCCAAAGGCCCCATAATATAAACTTCAAAGGCTGCAACGGGTGACTGGCCTAAGATAACAATAGCGATGCTGGCAAAAAGGCACGCGAGTGTTATTGCAGCAAGCGGGGCTAACAATCGAAAGATCGGCCAAACTGCTTGACGGGGAGACAATTCAAGCCGCATCGTCAACCTCACTTCCGGCCATCATCAATCCTATTTTATCGCGCGTCAGGGATTGTAAAGGATAACACGCAGATAATTGCCCCAGATGCATCACAGCCAAGCGATCTGAAATATCGAAGAGTTCATCAAGATCTTGTGAAATCACCAACACCGCTGTGCCTTGCGCCGCTAAATCAATCAAGGCCTGACGAATGGATTGCGCCGCACCAGCATCCACCCCCCATGTTGGTTGATGGACAACCATCACACCGGGCTTGGCGAGGATTTCTCGCCCCATGATAAATTTTTGCAAATTGCCACCCGATAAGGTGCGGGCATAGGCATTGCGGCCAGCGGCGCGAACATCAAATTGCAACACCACGTCTTGCGCCAAGTGATAAGCACGCCTGATATCAATCAAGCCCCCATGCACTAATCGATCCGTGCCATGGCGGGATAAAATTAAATTATCAGAAAGCCGTAAATCCGGAACCGCGGCATGACCCAATCGCTCTTCAGGAATGAAGACCGCACCCAATGCGCGTCGGGATTCAATATCCAATAAACCGGCTGGCAAAGTATCAATCAAAATCTGTCGAGGTTCATCGGCTAGTCTCTCGCCAGACAGCGCTGCAAACAGTTCATTTTGACCATTACCCGCAATGCCGGCTATGCCGACAATTTCTCCCCCATGCACTGAAAAATTTATATGCTGAAGTGCCATGCCATGCAGCGTATCGGCGGGCAGGGATAAGCCTTCGACATGAAGACGTTCTTCACCAATTTTATGCAATGCGGGAGAGCGTAAATCAGGCACTGTCGTGCCGACCATCAATGTCACCATATCTTGAATAGGCGTGCTGCGGGGATCGCAGGTGCCTACCACCTGTCCATGCCGCATAATCGTGGCCTGTGTGCAGAGCCGCTGAACTTCTTCAAGCTTGTGGGAGATATATAATATTGCGCAGCCCCCATCGGCTAATTTCGTCAGTGTGTGGAATAAGTCATCGGCTTCAAGAGGTGTTAAAACAGAGGTTGGTTCATCTAAAATCAAAAGTTTTGGATGGCGCAATAAGGCGCGCACAATTTCAATACGCTGGCGCTCGCCCGCTGAGAGCGTATGAACAGGTCGCTCGGGATCGAGATTGAGATCATATTGCTCACCAATTTCAAGAATCCGATCTTTCAGGGAACGTATCCCAAAGCCATGCGTATCATGATCCGTGAAGGCCACATTGATATTTTCAGCAACAGTGAGATTTTCAAATAGGGAAAAATGTTGAAACACCATGCTGATCCCCAGTTCTGAGGCATCACGCGGATTATCCAAAGCGATTAATTCGCCTTGCCATAAGAGTTCACCTGAATCGGGTTGCAGCAAGCCATTGAGGATTTTAACAAGGGTTGACTTGCCAGCGCCATTTTCACCCAACAAGGCATGGATTTCACCGGCCACCAAATCCAGATCAATCCGGTCATTGGCAACAAAATCACCGAAACGCTTCACTATTTGCCGCATGCTGACAAGCGGCGGCGCTTCGTCCGATTGCATGTCTGATCCTTTTCATGGCGGGAACGCCCCATTGCTGGCCTTATTCAGCACGGGACAGGGCGATTTCGCAACTGCGTAAATCTTTTTTCGCACGTTAATCACAAGTCTTCAGGTCAATTTTACTTTGTTTTGCATATCTTTAAGGTGATTTGGCAGTACCTGCCACCAAAAGCTTTATTGTGCTGTTTGCGTCGCTGGCATTAAACTGGACAGAGTTAAACTGGACACAGAGACTATATTTTTTGGAATCACCCGATGACACATCAC
>CAWUMW010000362.1:0-1939 GCA_963923415.1 uncultured Hyphomicrobiales bacterium
TCGGGGCTGGGGGAGGCTCGATAGCAGCTATTGACGAGGTTGGATTGCTGCGGGTTGGCCCGCAATCAGCCGGCTCTGATCCCGGTCCTGCCTGTTATGGGATGGGCGGCACGCAGCCCACCGTGACTGATGCCAATCTGCTATTGGGTTATTATGATCCGGATTTTTTTCTGGGTGGACGCATGACATTGGACATGCCGGCCGCGCGCGCTGCGATGGAGCGGGTCGGTGCGCCGCTTGGCCTGTCGATTGAAGAGACTGCCGCCGGCATTCATAAAGTCGTGGTTGAAAGCATGGCTTCTGCGGCGCGTGTCTATTTGGTTGAAAAGGGCAAAGATCCGCGCGCTTATGCGATGGTCGGTTTTGGTGGGGCAGGTCCGGCCCATGCTGCGGAAGTGGCAGCCGCTTTAGGGGTGCGCGAAGTCATTATTCCTCCCGCCTCAGGTGCGGCCTCCGCTCTTGGGTTTCTTGCCGCTCCTTTGAGTTTTGAAAGTGTACGCTCTTTGCCCGTCTTGTTTGATGCAGGCTGGAATGTCGCGCAAGTGAATGAGGTGCTGGACACTTTAGCCCGTCAAGCGAGCGCGAATTTGCATGCCGACGGAATTGCTGCGGATGAAATTGTGATCGAACGCTCTGCTGATATGCGGTTGGTCGGGCAGATGCATGATATTTCCGTCCCGCTACCCACTGGACCGCTGACCGCAGAGAGTTTGACCTCTATTCGCGCGGCATTCCGCGCCGTCTATGCACGGCGCTTTACTGAGCCGCCGCAGGATGCGCTGATTGAAGCGATCAATTTCCGCGTGCGCTGTGCCGGACCAACCCCTGCTTTGTCTTTAACAGCAGAGCAGGATGAGAGCGGACATGCAGCCTTGAAAGGAACGCGGCAGGCCTATTTTGATCACGCTTTTGTTGCAACTCCGGTTTATGATCGATACGCCTTGCGGCCCGGTACCAAGATCAGCGGACCAGCCATTATCGAAGAACGAGAAGCCACCACAGTGATCCCGCCGCGTGACCAGGTGGAGATAGATGACGTGGGCAATATCCGTATTCAGATTGCCACAGCCCAACAATCGCCGATCCGCATCAGTGCCGACATGCCTGTCGCGCAAGCGGTTGCAACCATCGAGCGCGATCCCATCGCTTTGGAAATTATGTGGAGTCGGTTGGTCAATGTCGTGGAGGAAATGTGGCTCACCGTGTGTCGCACGGCCTTTTCATTGGTGATTTCCGAGTCACAGGATTTTGCTTGCGAATTACTTGATGCAACAGGTGAGACTTTGGCGCATTCACCGCGCGCAATGCCCGTTTTTAATCTCACTTTGCCCTTGGCCGTGAAAGCCTTGCTTGAGCGCTATCCGCCAGAAACCTTGCGGGAAGGGGATGTTCTGATCACCAATGATCCGTGGCTTTGTGCTGGACATTTGTTTGATATTGCCGTTGTCACACCGTGTTTCCGTGCAGGGAAACTGGTTGGCTTACTGGGCACGGTGGGCCATGTATCGGATATTGGGGGCACCAAAGATAGTTTGCGCGCCCGGGAGATTTATGAAGAAGGCTTCCAGATCCCGCCGATGAAATTATTTGATGCAGGCGTGCCCAATGAAACACTGTATCGGTTATTGGCTGAAAATGTCCGCAACAGCCATCAAGTGATCGGTGATCTGAATTCCTTTGTTGGCGCTAATCGCTTGGGGGCTGAACGTCTCTTGGCCTTTATGCACGATTACGGCATGGAGGATTTGCGCGCGCTGGCGCAGGTCGTTCAAGAACGGTCGGAAAAAGCCATGCGCCAAGCAATTGCAGCGATCCCGGATGGCGTTTATCACGCCACGATTCAGAATAATCCACTCGGTCAGGTCTTGACCTATCCAGTCTCTGTCGCTGTGCGGGGCGATGAAATCGAAATTGATTTTGACGGAGCCCCTCCGCAATT
>CAWUMW010000363.1:0-1938 GCA_963923415.1 uncultured Hyphomicrobiales bacterium
TAGGCCCTTGAGCGTGCAGGGCCATGAAAGCAGCCCATGATTGGGCCTTTATCCACACACGGATTTTAAGAGGCACCGCCTTAATGCGCTGCGGGTTGTTGCTTGGCGCGCGTAACGATCTGCGCCGGATTCACAAAGCGCAAAGCAATAATCAGCCAAATGACGGTAATCGCCATATAGATCACCGCCATCGCATCAATCGATTGCACCGCCCGCACGCCAGCCGCAAACACGGCATAGTAAAGCGCAACAACCAAAGTCTGGCTGGTCGGTCCGGCGGTCAAAAATGTTAATTCAAACATCGCAATGGTGCGCACCAGAACCAGCAATAACGCTGCAAGCATACCGGGCAACAAGAGCGGCAGCAAAATGCGCCAGAACAATTGCGCCGTATTGGCTCCAAACACCCGCGCCGCCGCTTCGATTTTTGGATCAATCTGTTCGATAAAGGGGATCATCACCAAAATCACAAACGGCACCGTCGGAACAAGATTGGCCAAAATCACGCCGGCCATCGTTCCGCCCAATCCGGCTTTATACAACACGGTTGCAAGGGGAATCCCGAAGGTGACGGGCGGCACCAACATCGGCAGCAGAAACAGCAACATCACCAGTTTTTTGCCGGGAAATTCGCGGCGCGCCATGGCATAGGCTGCAGGAACTCCAAACACACCCGACAAGGCCACAACTGCAAACACCACCTGAAAGGTTGTGATAAGCACATCATCAAGCTGAAACTCACTCCACGCCGAACTATACCATTTGAACGTAAAGGCATCTGGCAACCAAGCACGCAACCAGCGTGTGGCAAAAGACGAGGTTAAAACCGTGCCAATCATCGCCAGCAGATTGACCAGAAAAAATCCCACCAAGGACCAAACCGAAACAATCCAAAGGCGGCGTCCGAGTGTTTGCAACGGGGCCATGTCTTAACCCTTTCCGCCCACCGCAGGGCCACGATAAAACAGCCCGCGGATACTCAACACCGCCACGACAATGCCAAGCTGCACAAAGCCCATAATCATCGCAATGGCAGAGGCCAGGGAATAATCATATTCCTCAAAGGCCGCTTGATAAGCGGCAATTGAAATCACCCGGGTTGGCCCTGCTGGAGCCCCCAATAAAACCGCCGATGGAAACACCGAAAAAGCCTGCACAAACGACAAGCAGAAAGTAATCGCCAAACCCGGGATCAGCAAAGGCAGAAAAATATGCCTAAACCGCGACGCTGCCCGCGCCCCCAAAGTCTTGGCGGCATTTTCAAGTGCTGGATCAATCCCTGTTACATAAGACAAGGTCAATAAGAAGGTAAAGGGAAAGCCGGTGACGATCAGCGACAGCAACACACCCCAATAATTATGCACAAGCTTGACCGGTGATTGAATAATGCCCAGCAGCATCATGGTCCGATTAAACCATCCCTGCGGCCCCAGATAATTCAGCATCCCTTCTGCAACCAAGACGGTGCCCAATGTGATCGGCAAAACCAACAAGGTGGTGAGCCACCGCTGATTTTGCATCAACCGCACGCGAAACGCGACCGGAATGGCAAATAACAGATTGATCAACGTTGCAGGCATCGCAATGGTCAAGGTTTTGCTGATCGTCTGATATAAAAAGGGATCTTCAAAAAACCGTTGGTAATTGCCTAACAAAGAACCGTCTTTGGGTTGAAAAGACAGCCATAACCCATAAAAAAATGGATAGATAAACAAGCCGATCATCAAGGCAACAGACGGAATCACCAGCAAGGTCACGCCATCAAGCCCCTGCGCGCCCAGCCGAACTTTCCATCCTGTCTGATGCTGATTGTTCATCCTCTCACGCCTCGTGATTAAAAATAAGCAGCTTGCTCATATCCGCTGCCAACTGCACGGGCTGGCCAATCTGCACGATCTGGTGAGAGCGGAAAAACACTTCCGTTTGATCATCTAATCG
>CAWUMW010000364.1:0-1916 GCA_963923415.1 uncultured Hyphomicrobiales bacterium
GCCAACGCATTGCAGAAAAAGCAATCTCCGTCTGGTTAAAAGCTGATGTGGATGTGTTGCTCAGACGGGTCCGCAAACGCACCAATCGACCAATGCTGCATACCGAAGACCCGGAAGCGACCCTCAAACGCCTGCTAACGGATCGCGCTCCCAATTATGCAAAAGCCGATCTCTGGGTGCAATCTCGGGATGTTGCGCACGAGATCATTGTTGATGAATTGCTCACGGCCCTTGATCAGCATCTTCATCAACAACCATCAACAGCCATGCCGCACGATGGCTCGCCGCTTTTCGCTCATGTTAAAGTCGGCTTGGGTGATCGCGCCTATAGGATTGACATTGGCCCTGACCAGCTTCGTCACGCCGGCGTTAAAATCAGCGCCTTGCTGCCCAACGCGGCCTGCATGATCATCACCGATACGCATGTCGGCCCATTGCACCTGAAAACACTGCAAGACAGTCTCGAACAGGCGGGGTTACGCCACCACCATCTGATTGTTCCAGCCGGTGAAGCCTCCAAAAGCTATACGATGTTTGAAACTGTGTGCGATGCCATACTCAGCGCCAAAATCGAACGGGGGGATTGTGTCATTGCCCTGGGCGGCGGCGTGATTGGCGACCTCACCGGCTTTGCCGCCGCCTCTGTGCGCCGGGGTGTGCAGTTTATCCAAATCCCGACCAGTCTGTTGGCCATGGTCGATAGCTCAGTGGGTGGAAAAACAGGCATCAATTCCAAACATGGAAAAAATTTGATCGGGGCCTTTTATCAGCCCCGCCTTGTGTTGGCCGATACATCGGTGCTTGACACCTTACCCGTGCGGGAATTTCGAGCTGGTTATGCCGAGGTCGTTAAATATGGCTTGATCAATGACGTGGGTTTTTTCAATGAGCTCGAAGCCAATTGGCGTGACATCATGCAAGGAGGGCCAGCGCGTTTGCGTGCCATTGAAACAAGCTGCCAAGCCAAAGCCGCCATTGTCGCGCGTGACGAGCGCGAGGACGGTGAACGCGCTTTGCTCAATCTGGGGCACACCTTCGCCCATGCTTTCGAACGCTTGGTTCATTATGACGGCACACGCCTTGTGCATGGTGAAGCTGTCGCTATTGGCCTTGTGGCAGCTTTTCGGTTTTCTGTCGCGCTGGGCCATTGCTCAAGCCAAGACGCGGTGCGCGTAACCCATCACCTCAAACAAGTCGGCTTGCCTACAGAAATTCACGACATCCCCGGATTTGAGGCTGACGCCCAAGCAATTGTTGAAGCCATGGCGCAAGACAAAAAAGTAAGCCGTGGGCAACTCACATTCATTTTATTGCGCGGCATTGGTGAGAGTTTTATCGCCCGTGGCATTGCAAAAGAGGATGTGCAGTCTTATCTGGAAAGTGCTTTGAAAAAGGCGCCTTGATATGATGGATCATGTATCGCTTCACGCCTCACTGTGGCTGGCTTTGGCAATCGTTATTTTTTGCCTGATTTTGTCTGCCTTTTTTTCTGCGTCCGAAACCGCGCTCACTGCCGCTTCACGCGCCCGCATGCTGGCCTTAGAAAAAGCTGGTAACCGTCAGGCCTCGCTTGTTAATCGCTTACTCAGAATGCGTGAGCGCTTGATCGGCGCCATGTTGATTGGCAATCAAGTGGTCAATATCGGTGTGTCGGCGTTCGCAACAGGTATTTTGATTGAGCTCTTTGGCGCTGAGGGCGTGCTCTATGCAACAGTTGTGATGTCGGTCATGGTGATTGTGTTTGCCGAAGTGCTGCCAAAAACAATCGCCATTAATGCACCTGACCGCTCAGCCCTCCTGCTCTCACGCCCCGTCTCATGGGCTGTCGCCTTATTTGGCCCCCTCACCGTGGCCATTGAATGGTTGGTGCGGATCTTGCTACGTCCCTTCGGCATTCGGATTGGCGAAGACCAACC
>CAWUMW010000365.1:0-1910 GCA_963923415.1 uncultured Hyphomicrobiales bacterium
CAATTCTCCAAGCCCTATGCCGGATTGCAGATCATTCTGTTAGCAAGCAAAAAACATAAAATCGAAAAAATCGAAGATGCACGCAATCTGCGCATCGGTGTGCCGCGCGGTGCAGCTCAAGACAAATCGATCACAACCTTGCTCGGCGACATTCCCAATATCCGCCGCTTTGATGATGACAGCTCAACCATGCAGGCTTTGGTATCGGGTCAGGTTGACGCCATCGGTGGCAACACCACCTATAAACTCAACCTCGATAAAGCTGCTCCCGGCAATGATTTCGAGCAAAAGCTGGTGTTCAATCAACAATGGCAGGGCATCTGCACCTTGTTGGGTGATGAGCAACTCAATACATGGCTGAATAAATTCATCGACAAAATCATTGCTGATGGACGTCTCGAAGCCATCAACAAAAAGTGGCTTGGCCAATCCATGCCAGCATTCCCCGCTTCTGTTGAAGGCGTGCCTTTCACTGTCGTGAAATAATCATCAAAGACAGGATCGCGGATCAGTACGCCCCGATCCTGTCTTTAAGCCCTATCCCGGAGCGAGATCTGCACATCCAGATCTCGCTCCATTTTCTCATCCCAGATTATTTTCTTGTCACGGATTGTTCCATGCGCACTATTTTTATTCTCAATGGACCCAATTTGAATCTGCTCGGCGAGCGGGAGCCGGACGTTTACGGCCATACCAAATTGAGCGAGATCAAAACCTGGTGCGAACACGATGCCCAAGAGCTTGGCGTTCAGATTGATTTTCGGCAATCGAATTTTGAAGGCGAGATCATTGAAGCCATTCATGCCGCGCGCAAGCAGGCCGCAGGACTCATTATCAATCCTGCCGGTTATACATTTACCTCGATTGCCATTCTTGATGCCTTGAAAATGTTTGATGGACCTAAAATTGAATTGCATATTTCCAATGTGCATAAGCGGGAAGAAATTTATCATCACTCCTTGATGTCGCGCACCGTCACCGCTGTCATGGCAGGCTTTGGTGCTTATGGCTATCGGCTGGCCCTGCGGGCCATGGTGGAGATGACCCGATGACGGCTCAGACTAAACGCTTAGCCGTATTTGGCGCCGGCTTGATCGGGCGTGAACATGTCGACTTAATCGCCGCTCATCCAGATTGCACCTTAGTGGCTTTGTGCGACCCTGACCCCGAGAGTGCGACCTATGCACAGGCCCATGGAGCCGCGCATTTTAAAACTTATGAGAGCATGTTTGATCGCGTGCGGCCCGATGGGGTCATCATCGCCTTGCCTAATCAATTACACGAAGCAGGGGCCTGCGCTTGCCTTGCACGCGACATCCCGTGTCTGATTGAAAAGCCGATTGCCGACACGCTTGAGGCGGCATGGCGCATTACCCGGGCCGCTGAGCAATCAAGCGCACCTGTATTAATCGGCCATCAACGACGCCATAGCCCCGATATCCGCAAAGCCAAACACTTGATTGAAACTGGAGCCTTGGGGCCTTTGGTGGCGGTCAATGGCATGACGCTGTTTGATAAGCCCGATGATTATTTCAACGCTTTGTGGCGCACCAAAGCAGGCGGTGGCGTGTTGTTGATCAACTTGATCCACGACATGGATGCGCTGCGTTATCTGGTGGGCGAGATCGAGAGCATCAGCGCCCTCACCTCCTCCGCAACCCGCGGTTTTGAGGTGGAAGACACAGCGGGTCTGGTCATCCGCTTTCAAAACGGGGTGATCGGCACATTCATTATTTCAGATTGCGCGGTCAGCCCATGGGCATGGGAATATACATCAGGTCAGGCTTTGTATCATCCCTCACAGCCGGGCGCCTGTTTGTTTTTAACGGGTCGCAAGGCGGCGCTCTCGGTCTCTGATTTGTATCTGTGGCGTCACCAAGCCCCGCATGAGCATTGGCAACATCCCTTGG
>CAWUMW010000366.1:0-1878 GCA_963923415.1 uncultured Hyphomicrobiales bacterium
TTTTACAAATCAACAGCTGATTTTAATTGGGCTTAGGCACGTGGCACAAATCAAGCGCCAATAATGCGCGCTGGCGGGTTGCCTCATTGAAATAGCCTTTATCACGGAAATCCGCGACATCCTGCTTGCTCATTTGTGACGTGGTGCGATTGGCATAGCAGGAACATCCGCTTGAGGCGGCATCAAGCGTCATTTGATTTTCAGAGACTAAACGCCGCACACAAAAATCTTTTGCTGCATCGCGGATAGCGGTCCGATCCATGCTTTTAGCCGTAGCATCGGGCTGGCCTTCGGGAACTGAATTGCAACCAGCACAGGCCAGCATGACAAGCAGGGCAGCAGAACGAAGTCCCGAATATATCATCATTAACTCTCCAAGCGGATTCAGTGTGAATCAAGTGTCTGATCAAGTGCCGCAGTGTGGCGCTCAGGTCAAGCGTTTTAAAAAAAATCTCTGACTTTCAAGCCTTTAAGGTCATGATTCGAGGTAGCGCGTTATGGCCACATGATTGTCATGAAAAGCGGCCCCACCATAAGGAGCGGCTTGGTCTCCCCCTGTTAAGGTATTGATCCCGCGCCCGTCAGGATGGGCACTATTGGGCCAAATCCCTTCAGCAATTAAAACCCCGCGGCAAAGCCCTTCATAATGTTGGGCATGCAGACGCACACGACCTCGTTCATTGTGCAAGACGACTTCATCGCCATCCGGGATGTTATATATTTTGGCATCTTCAGGATGGATGAAAACAGTAGGCCGTCCTTCACGCTGCTTGGCCGAAGGTGTTTCGGTAAATGTTGAATTTAAAAATTGGCGGGCCGGACTGGTTGCGAGGCGGAATGGATATTCCGGCGTTGCGTTTTCCAGCACATCCCAATGATCTGGCAAAGTGGGCAGGGTCTCAAATGGACCTTTCGGTCCATCATGGCCCAAGGGGATGGCGCTCCAATCCACTTTGAACCTGAATTTTCCATCCGGCCAATGAAAGCCTTTGAGGTAATGCGAGCTTTCGAAATCGGGCTGGCAATCAATAAAATCATGCTGTGCGAGATGCTCAAGCGTCCCCCAACCAGAATGTTGGAGCGTCCAATCAATCAACTCGCGCGAGGTCATGGAAAAACCAGGATGCTGCGCGCCCAAGCGGTCCGCAAGATCGCAAATCACGTGATGGTTAGAACGACAGCCTTCGGGCGCGTCGATGAGTGCACGACCAAATGATAAATGTTGATGCCCACCCCCGTAATATAAATCATCATGTTCCAGAAACATGGTCGCAGGCAGCACGATATCCGCCATTTTGGCCGTGTCTGTCATAAATTGCTCATGCACGACCGTAAATAAATCCTCCCGTGCAAAGCCTTTGCGCACACGTTCTTGTTCAGGCGCCACCGACACCGGATTGGTCGATTGGATCAACAAGGCATTGACCGGTCCGCCGCCACGCAAAGCTTGTTGATCACCTGTCAGGATCCGACCAATTTGTGACTGATCCAAAACTCGTATGGAGGGATCAACCACATCAAGACCATCAATCATGGTTTTATCGAGCCGGAAAATAGCGCCGTTATTATGAAAAGCCCCACCGCCTTCATATTGCCAACTGCCAAGCACAGTCGCAATCGAAGTTGCCGCATGGATCGCAGGTGATCCATTGCGCTGGCGAGTAAATCCATATCCTAACCGGAAAAATGTTTTCTTGGTTCGGCCAATTAAGGCTGCAAAAGCTTCAATCTCTTCCACCTTCAACCCGGTAATCGCAGCCGCCCATTCTGGTGTGCGGCTTTGTAAATGGGCTTCTAATTCGGCAGGACAATCCGCAAAACGTTCAAGATAGGGGCGGTCTGCCCACCCGTCACGAAACAGAATATGCATGACGGCAC
>CAWUMW010000367.1:0-1853 GCA_963923415.1 uncultured Hyphomicrobiales bacterium
GTCTTATGGGGAACCGCACTCTATTTCGGTGTGCCGATGATGCTGGTTTTTTTAGGCGCATTATATCGTGTGACGAAAACCGTCTCCGCCCTGCATCCCATCATGAGCGCATTTTTCATTCTCGGATGCGGCTTTATGGCCACCAATTTGGCGCAACCCTTTGCCTTCATCAATTGGCATTATGTGTTTTTATGGATGCCCCTGTTTTTTTACGCGATGCCGGAGGCGCGTCTCGCAACAGATCCGGCCCGCCAAACCGCTGCCTAGAGACCAAGCAACCGCACCGCTTGCGCGACCACATGGCGCTTGATCCGCGCTCAATATCACATCACATGCCTAATTTATGTGCGTTCGATGCTTAGATAATCATCGTGTGCTGGATGCATATCTTTTTTGAGTAAGGCCCGCGCGCAACGACTGGCGTCTAAACCCTTGTTTTGCTTGCAAAACAGGCAGCGCGGCACGGTTTTTGCTTAACTTTTGGGCTATTCGCCCTTCCTCCCTGTCCTTTCATGATGTGATCCTGTGATGCTGACCATGACCTCCCGCCGTCCGTCTTTCGCCACGCTCTTGCGCGGGCTCTGCCTCAGTTTAGTGAGCCATCCCGTTTGGGCCGCAGACGGGATCGATCCCGCCGATACGGGTTTTATGATCATCTGCACCGGCTTGGTGCTGATGATGACCATCCCCGGTCTGGCTTTGTTTTATTCTGGCATGGTGCGCAAAAAACATGTGCTGGCTGTGATGGCACAAAGCGTTGCGGCCACCGCACTGGTCTCCATTTTATGGATGGCTGCAGCCTATAGCCTGAGTTTTACGGGCGATGGGGCCTATCTGGGAGGCCTGAGTCGCTTGTTTCTTTCCGGGATCGGTCTTGAAAGCACCAGCCCCTTGGCCAAAACCATTCCCGAATTATTATTTATGGCCTATCAAATGACCTTTGCTGTCATCACCTGTGCCTTGGTGGGTGGCGCGGTGGCCGATCGGATGAAATTTTCCGCCTTTTTGTTGTTTTGCACGCTCTGGCTGTTCATCGTCTATGTGCCGTCAGCCCATTGGGTATGGGGCGGCGGCTTCCTTGCGCAAATGGGCGTGATTGATTTTGCCGGCGGCATTGTCGTGCATATCAATGCCGGTGTGGCTGGATTGGTAGCTGCTGTGATGGTGGGCAAACGTCAAGGCTATGGCCGCGACAATATGGCCCCGTTTGATTTATCGCTCGCCGTTATCGGCACCGGACTTTTATGGGTCGGCTGGTTTGGCTTTAATGGCGGCTCGGCTCTTGCGGCTGGATCACGCGCTGTCTTTGCCATTGTCGCTACGCATTTGGCCGCTTGCGCCGGGGCTGTGGTCTGGACGGCCATTGAATGGATTGAACGGGGCAAACCCTCCGTGCTCGGGATAATCTCCGGCGCGGTAGCAGGTCTTGGCACGATTACCCCCGCATCCGGTTTTGTGTTGCCGTGGCATGGATTAATCATCGGTGCTTTGGCAGGTGGTGTTTGTTATATTTTCTGCACCATCATCAAGCAGCATTTTAAATATGACGACTCGCTTGACGTGTTTGGCGTGCATGGTGTTGGCGGCATTTTAGGCACGCTTTTGGCTGGCGTCTTTGCAACCGCCTCTTTAAGCATGTCGCCCGAAAGTCCTGAAGGCATTGCTGGCCTGCTCGAAGGCAATCCGGCCCAATTAGCGCTGCAAGCTTTCGGCGCTGTGGTCTCGATCCTTTGGTGCGCAGGTGGCACATGGCTGTGCTTGAAGCTGATTGGCGCGCTCAGTGGCTTGCGCGTGACCAGCGATCAAGAACGCGAAGGGCTCGATCTGGCCCTGCATGGCGAAGCCTTGCATCA
>CAWUMW010000368.1:0-1830 GCA_963923415.1 uncultured Hyphomicrobiales bacterium
AAGATGGCATGCTGAAAAATACCCAAACCTATGAAATCATGACACCGGAATCGGTTGGCGTAACCAAGACTTCATTGGTGATGGGGAAACATTCGGGGCGTCATGCGTTCCGCGAAAAGCTCAAAGAGCTTGGCTATGAATTGGGCGAAAATGCTTTGGAAGATGCGTTCCGCCGCTTTAAGGATTTGGCAGACCGCAAAAAGCATGTCTATGACGAGGATCTGGAGGCTTTGGTTGATGATGAAATCGACAATGCCCAAGACCGCATCAAATTGGTGTCGTTGACGATTGTCGCGGGCACGCAAGGTCCGCAACTCGCGACGATGACACTCGATGTTGATGGAAAGCACGAGACGGTGCAAGCCAGTGGAAATGGTCCGGTCGATGCGTGCTTTAATGCCGTGCATGCGATTGTGCCGCATGAGGCGAAGCTGGAGCTCTATCAAGTGCATGCGGTGACGGAAGGCACGGATGCGCAGGCCGAAGTATCGGTGCGGCTGGCGGATGCAGAGGGCCGGATGGTGACAGCGCGGGCGGCAGATCCGGATACTTTGGTTGCCTCAACCCGATCCTATCTGGGAGCGCTCAATAAAATTATGTCGCGGGCGGCGCGCTTGGGTGGTGGGGAGCGGATCCATTCCACCGAACCCATGAGCGTGTGAGCGCGCGCTTGGGCACTGAGGCCATCAAGCCTATCACATCAGGAGTGAAAGGGGAGGCATCCCCTTTTTCTCTGGGGCAGAACACAAAGCAAGAGGCGAAGGGAAAAAGGGCAAGGCGATGGGCGTGGATGTAAAACAGTTTCCGTTGCTGCTGATTTCCTACAATCGGTTGAGCTATCTGCGCCAACAAGTGGACTGTTTTCGCGCTCTTGGATTTGAGCGTTTGGTGATCATTGATAATGCCTCCACCTATGAGCCTTTGTTGGTTTGGCTTGAGCAAATCGAACAGCAAGGGGTGGTGGTTGAACGCTTGCAAAAAAACCATGGCCCTTATGCGCTTTACCGCGAACCGTCTTTGTTTGCGCGCTATGGGCAAGATTATTATTTTATGAGCGACAGCGATCTTTTGCCCGATGCTGAATGCCCGAATGATTTTGCGGCGGTTTTTTTCGATGCCTTGCAGGCTCATCCCGATGTGACGAAAGTTGGCTTTTCTTTGAAATGCGATGATCTGCCTGATCATTATGCGCTTAAGGCCAAAGTGCTCAAATGGGAAAAGAAGTTCTGGGATGAGAGCAAAAGGCGGGGGGCATTTTTTAATGTGCCCATTGATACAACTTTTGCGCTTTATCGTCCGGCCATTACACAAACCGAAGAGCGGTGGTGGTTTTCTTTGCGGGCTGATAAGCCTTATCAGGCTGTGCATTTGCCTTGGTATCATGACACGAAAGCATTGGATGCCGAGACGCTGTTTTATCAATTAAGCGTTAAAAAGGGCAATAGCAGCTGGGATTATAAGGAGCTGGTTGAGTTTTTCCGCAAAGATTATTTCGTGATCCGCAAGCCACGCTTTTTGCGGGGGCGCTCGGTTTGAACGCGCAATCACGCTTCAAACCCCTGCTCTGCGCGATTGACAGATCACAGACATGTCATCGCCCATAGGACGCGGTGCAAATTTGGTCTTGCCTCTAGCCCACGCCCGCTTATCGTAAGCAAGAGAGATTCGAGGCAAGATAGAGCGAAACACGCTCTCCTGTCCTGTCGCAGCTTTGGCAGGTGTGGGAGGCCGAGGTGAGCGATTGGCTGTCAAAGAGATAGTGATACGATGGAGACGGGGCCGCAGGCGTCAATCAGCGGTCTCTGATAGGACTGAGACATAAGGCGGACT
>CAWUMW010000369.1:0-1807 GCA_963923415.1 uncultured Hyphomicrobiales bacterium
GCTGTTGTTTGGCCGAGCCCTTCCATGGTGGTTTGGAACACCGCTTCATAAGTCAGCGTACCAGAGCGCGAAACAATTCCGACATTGCCGGGCTTAAAAATATTACCGGGCATAATGCCGATCTTGCATTCACCTGCGGTCATCACGCCCGGGCAATTCGGCCCGATCAAGCGCGATTTGGATCCTTCAAGCGAGCGCTTCACCCGCACCATGTCGAGCACCGGAATGCCTTCCGTGATACAAACGATCAACGGAATTTCTGCATCAATTGCTTCACAGATCGCATCCGCTGCACCCGGAGGCGGCACGTAAATCACCGATGCATCCGCACCTGTTTTGGACTTGGCTTCCGCAACGGTATCAAACACCGGCAAACCAATATGCGTGGTGCCGCCTTTGCCGGGCGATGTGCCGCCCACCATGCGTGTGCCATAGGCCAAAGCTTGTTCTGAATGGAAGGTGCCGTTTTTGCCGGTAAAGCCCTGACAGATCACCTTGGTGTCTTTGTTGATGAGAACGGACATTAGTGTGCTCCCCCTGCGGCTTTCACGGCCTTGACGATTTTTTGTGCGGCATCATCCAGATCATCAGCCGGAATGACATTGAGGCCGGACTTCGCAACGATATCTTTGCCCAATTCAACATTGGTGCCTTCGAGGCGCACGACCAACGGCACTTTCAAGCCGACTTCCCGCACAGCCGCAATCACCCCTTCAGCGATCACATCACATTTCATGATGCCACCGAAAATATTGACCAGAATGCCTTTAACTTTCGGATCAGCGGTGATGATTTTAAACGCCGCCGTTACTTTTTCGCGGGTTGCGCCACCGCCCACATCAAGGAAGTTGGCCGGTGCTTCGCCATAGAGTTTAATAATGTCCATGGTCGCCATCGCCAGACCCGCACCATTGACCATGCAACCAATCGTGCCATCCAGCGCGATATAGTTCAGATCATAATGGGAGGCTTCGATTTCCTTTGCATCTTCTTCCGTTTCATCACGCAAAGCCGCGACTTCCGGATGCCGATACAGCGCATTGGAGTCAAAACCGATCTTGGCATCAAGACAACGCAACTTGCCGTCCTTGGTGACGATCAGCGGATTGATTTCCAGCATCGCCATATCTTTCATCACAAAGGCTGAATAAAGACGGGTCGCTAAATCAGCTGCTTGTTTGGCAAGATCGCCCGACAGGCCCAAGGCCCGCGCCAATGTGCGCCCGTGATGGGGCATCACACCGGTTGCTGGATCAACCGAAAAGGTGATGATTTTTTCTGGTGTGTCATGGGCAACCGTTTCAATATCCATGCCCCCTGCGGTCGAAGCAACAAATGCCACCCGCGATGTTACGCGATCGACCAACAGCGACAGATAAAATTCTTTATCGATGGCAGAACCATCTTCGACATAAAGGCGGTTGACTTGTTTGCCTGCCTCACCGGTTTGCACGGTCACCAATGTATGGCCGAGCATTTCTTTGGCATATTGCTTAACCTCATCCACCGACTTGGCAAGACGCACGCCGCCTTTATCGCCAGCTGCTGCTTCTTTGAATTTGCCCTTGCCGCGCCCACCCGCATGGATCTGCGCTTTTACGACCCAAACTGGGCCCGGCAATTTGGCCCCTGCAATCGCTGCATCGGCAAGATCCAAGATCGGATAACCATCCGGAACCGGTACACCAAATTCCCGCAATACGGCTTTGGCCTGATATTCATGAATATTCATTATGAGCTCCGCTCGTCTAGGGTGAGGTGATCAGGGGCGGCACTGGCCGCCCCGGTCTTATCCTCAAGCAAAGGC
>CAWUMW010000370.1:0-1801 GCA_963923415.1 uncultured Hyphomicrobiales bacterium
GCCCCAGAAATAGCGACAAACACGCTTCCTTGCGTCACCTGCCGACTATCGGCTGTGACATCACAACAGTCCCGCTCGGCAATCGCACCCACAGCATCAGGAAATAAAGCACCAACCTTCATTTGGTGCCCCATGCGCCAAGACGCACCATGGTTGGGAAAGGATTGGCTGGTGCTTCGGTACGCGGCATCATCCCCAACAGCGGCGCGGTCCGTTCCAGCACGGCGCCTGTGACCGGCCCCGCATTCCAACCTGCTGTTGCAAAGCCATAAGTTTCTGGCAGAGCCTGCGGCTCATCCATCACCACCAAATAAAGATAGCGTGGCTTATCGGCGGGTGTAATCGCCATGAAGGTCGTAAACAGCTTGTCTTTTTGATAATGGCCATGCGCATTTTTTTCGGCCGTGCCCGTTTTCCCGCCAACAAAATAGCCCGGCACCGCGGCCCGCGTTGCAGAGCCTTTTGTTGCGTTTAGCCGCATGACATAACGCAGCGCCTCACTGGTCTCAGGCTTGATCACTTCGCGCGCCAACTCGCGTGCCTTTGCCTCAGAGCGCGGCAAAAATGTCGGTGGGATCAAGCGCCCGCCATTGACCAAAGCCCCGACCGCCATCACCGCCTGAATCGGCGCAACCGCCAATCCATGCCCGAACGCGATGGTCATGGTGCTTAATTCACCCCAATTCTTTTGCGGCCATAACGGCTCCGCACTTTCAGGCAATTCGGTGCGCAACCGCTCAAGCTGGCCCATCTTGCGCAAAAAGGCTTGATGCGCTGACACCCCAACCGACAAGGCAATGCGCGCTGTGCCGATATTAGAGGAATGAATAAACACTTCCGGCACGCTGAGCACGCGCCGCGTCGCATGATAATCACCAATTGAATATTTGCCAGACTTCAATTCCGTGCGGGCATCCAATGTGGAATTGATATTGAATTTTCCTGAATCAAGCCCCATCGCAATGGTCAGTGCTTTGAAGGTTGATCCCATTTCATAAACCCCAACCGTCATGCGATTGATCCGGTTCGGATCCAAAGCTTCGGCGGGATTATTCGGATCAAAATCAGGCAGGGATGCGAGGGCCATCACTTCCCCGGTTTCAACATCCAAGATCATGCCTGCGCCCGCTTTGGCTTTATATTTGGCAATGCCTTTGGCCATTTCATCGCGCAGCGCATGTTGCACAGCCAGGTCAATCGACAGGCGCACGGGCTGCAAATCTTCGGCCTGCACCGAAAAACCCGCGCCCCCTAAATCGGCGAGCCCCAAACTATCGACATATTTTTCAATCCCCGCAATGCCGACATTATCGACATTCACCGCGCCCAAAATATGCGCGGCAGCATTACCATTGGGATACACACGCTTATGTTCAGCCATAAAGCCAATGCCCGGTAAACCAAGCCGATACACCTCTTCTTGCTGCTTGGGTGTAATCTCGCGTTTAATCCACACAAAGCCGCGCCGATTAATCAGTTTTTCACGCAATTCGCGCGGCTTGATCTCCGGGAAAATGGCCGTGATCAATTCCACCGCCTCGTCCTTATCGATGATCCGGCGAGGCTCGGCATAAACCGACATCATTTTAATATCAGTCGCCAGAACGATCCCATTGCGATCCACAATATCGGGGCGTGCGGCAGCAATGGCCTCCCCCGAGGCGCGACGCAACACCTGTGTTGTTTCGGGATTGCGCGCATAATGGATCAGCCGTGTCGCAATCGCACCATAAAGACCGAGAAAAATCAGCCCAACCCACACCAATCTCTGCCGACTTTTATCCATCCGCATGGAAAATAA
>CAWUMW010000371.1:0-1797 GCA_963923415.1 uncultured Hyphomicrobiales bacterium
CCCTTTCTGCGTCATTGCGAGCGACGGAACGTCGCGCGGCAATCCAGTCATGCGCCTATGCTTTTCGCCGCGTTGTTTTTTCTGGATTGCTTCGCTTCGCTCGCAATGACGCGGGGTTGAATAGGCAGCGCTTTTATGATGAACCATCGCACTGGCGCGGCGGGGAGCATGTAGCGCTTTTATGATGAACCATCGCACTGACGCGATAATACCGATGCGGCAAAAAACTGCGCAAGATGATGCGCCGTATAGGCCTTCAATCAATGTGCTTTGCCCCTCACATCGGGGCTTTGAACAGCGGCGTTCCCACTTTGCGGGGGGCGGGTTCGCCATGTTCCAACTCGTAGAGATAGCCGTCTGGTAGGCCCTGCGCGCGGGCGGCTTGCAGCACTGCCTCCAAATAACCGGGCTTGGGCTTGCCGATCTTATCAGAACGCCCGACATAAAGCAGCGCACGTTTGGACGTGCCCTTAACCAAACCACTCCCAGTCGCCGCATGATCAATAATCACAGGCTGATCAATTTTACTGTAAAGACCCGATTGCAGGCTTTCATAACGGTCCAGCAGCGCCATATCGGAAAGCGGCACATCCCATAAGACACCCAGCACGCTGCGGCGCGGATCACGTTTCACCGAGGCATAGCCCTCGCTCATGATAAAAAACCGATGCCGCGGCAGCCGCGCCAAGCCCAGATTGCGCGCTTTTGGACAGCGCGTGGCCATCGCCACACTGTCCATGTTCGAGCCATAGGCGAAATAAAGCGGCATGGCGACCAAGCCTGCGGTTTAAGCGAATTCGAGGATCACCGCATCCACCGCGAGACTGTCGCCCTCTTTGGCGGCGATCGACGCAATGGTTCCGTCGCGTTCAGCCCGCAACACATTTTCCATTTTCATGGCTTCAACGATGCACAGCACCTCACCAGCCTTGATATCTTGACCGACCTTGACACTGATCGCTTTGACCAATCCGGGCATTGGGCACAACACCTGCTTGCCACTATCCGCCGACACTTTTTCCGGCATCAGCGCCAAGGCGCGCGCCTCATCCTGCGTCAACACATGAGCGGCACAGGCAAAGCCCGCATGCGATAAAAACACCCCGTTCAAAATCGGACGCACCTGCATTGCCACCGCTTGGCCATCAATCATCCCATGCCAAACAGGTTGGCCCGGCTTCCAATCCGTGGTCAGCCGATGCTGATGCCCGTGCCCAAAATCCAGCACCGTTGTCGCGCCTTCCTGATGGACATGCAGTTCAATCGATAACGCGCCAAGCTGCACCACACGATCCGCATCAAAATGCAACCGATGCGCCGCCACCATCTGGTCCGATATGCCCCGCTTGCGGGTGTTCAATTTATGATCAATGGCCGCTGCGACCGCTGCAAAGCGATGCGCCTCCTCACCCTGCGGCGGGATCGGCTTAAAGCCATCGGGAAACTCTTCCGCGATAAAGCCGGTCGACAGCTCGCCCGATTTCCAACGCGCGTGATCCATCAAGGCCGACAAGAACGGAATATTGTGCCGGATGCCGTCAATCGCAAACGCATCAAGCGCCTGCGCTTGCGCGGCAATCGCCTCCGCGCGGGTCGGAGCATGGGTCACCAATTTGGCAATCATCGGATCATAATAGATCGAGATTTCCCCGCCCTCATAAACGCCGGTGTCATTACGCACTGTCACCGCGCCAAACACCCCCTCGGCAGGCGGGCGATAGGTCACAAGCCGCCCCGTCGACGGCAGGAAATTGCGGGTCGGGTCTTCGGCATAAACGCGGCTTTCCACCGCCCAGC
>CAWUMW010000372.1:0-1787 GCA_963923415.1 uncultured Hyphomicrobiales bacterium
TGTTCAACCACCACGGTGGCATAGCCAGTCCATGGTGCGTGCAAAATCGGTGCAGACAGCCGCAAGGTTTGCACACATCCGGCCAAAAAACCCACGCTGATGGCACACAGAGCCAGCATCACCATCATCACGGCCCGGCGTTCGGTGCGGTTCAGCCAGGCCAGCAGTGCCGTGATCGCACTCAACAGCAAAGGCGCAACAAAGCTCGGCTCCTGATCAGCCTGCACATAGAGTAAAACACCGACAATCATCCCCAGCGGAACACATAAAAAAGGGCGGCGCATCTCGACTTCGCGCCGCACCCACATCTGCCCCTGATTCCAAAAATGTGACCATCCATCCGCAATCAGGATGTCATGGGGCCAAATCATACCGAAACGGCGCCAGGAAGAAAAAATGCGGAGGGGCAAGAAACGACGCAGAGTCAGGAAACGGACCCCGGATCGAGCGCCGCCCTTGTGGCTCTGGTGGGGATCCCTCTCTCCCGGCATCAGTGAACCCCTTACCCTTCAGCATATGAAATGCTAGGGTTGCCTCTCCCTCATTCAGGAGGGGCGTGTTTCCCGTCACCCTGTTTTATGACCCGCGTTCAAAGGACGTTTTGTGAGCCCCCTTGAAACAGATCGCATCCTAGAGCATAGGCTGAACCGGCACCACGCATAGGAACGTGTGAACTTGCGTTCCGACAACCATGAATTGAAAAGGCACCCCCCTCTGATGACTCGTCCCGTTGTAACCCGCTTCGCCCCCTCACCGACCGGCTTTTTACATATTGGTGGTGCACGCACGGCGCTGTTTAATTGGCTTTATGCCCGCCATACGGGAGGAAAAATGCTGCTGCGGATCGAAGATACAGACCGCGAGCGCTCCACCGATGCCGCGATTGAAGCAATTTTGAGCGGGTTAAAATGGCTTGGTATCGATTGGGACGATGACGTTGTCTATCAATATGCACGGGCTGAACGGCATCGGGAGGTCGCCTTGCAAATGCTTGCGGACGGCAAAGCCTATTATTGCTATGCCTCTCCTGAAGAGCTGAGCGAGATGCGCGAAAAGGCTCGGGCGGAAGGCAAGCCGATGCGTTATGATGGCCGCTGGCGTGACCGTCCAGCCTCTGATGCCCCCGCCGGGATCAAACCGGTGATCCGCCTCAAAGCACCCTTGGAAGGCGAAACGGTGGTGCAGGATCGCGTTCAAGGGCGTGTGAGTTGGCAAAATAAGGATTTAGATGATTTGGTCTTGCTGCGCTCCGATGGCGGCCCCACTTACATGCTGGCGGTCGTCGTGGATGATCATGATATGGGGGTCACACATATCATTCGGGGTGACGATCATTTGACCAATGCGGCCCGCCAAACGCAAATTTATCACGCCTGTGGTTGGGACGTGCCGGAGATGGCACATATCCCGTTAATTCACGGACCGGACGGAGCCAAATTATCAAAACGGCATGGGGCGCTGGGTGTTGAAGCCTATCAAGCCATGGGCTATTTGCCGCTGGCGCTGCGCAATTATTTAGTCCGCTTGGGCTGGAGCCATGGCGACCAAGAATTTTTCTCAATGCAAGAAATGATCGAACTGTTCGATTTGGGCGCCATTGGCCGATCCGCTGCCCGGTTCGACTTTACCAAATTGGAACATGTCAACGGCGTCACGATGCGGGCGACGGCTGATACCACACTGGTCGATGCGATTGCCGGCTTACTTCCTCTTTTGGCGCAACAAAAGAATTGGCCGACCCAACTTGATGAGACATTGCGTGCCCGTTTGCTGGCCGCCATGCCGGG
>CAWUMW010000373.1:0-1767 GCA_963923415.1 uncultured Hyphomicrobiales bacterium
AAGCGACCGGGAATCGGTTTTTAAACAAAAACCCACCCCATCACGCCCCCAACAGAAGCGCACGGCTGCCTTTATAGTCTGCATCTGCGTCCATGCAAGCCTTTTTCCGCAGGATCTGCGCAGCATCCAGCTTATTAAAATAACCCTTATTTTGACCTAAAACACTGCAAATTATGTTCAATTAATCCAATAAAGGGCAAGAGTTTGCCTGCGCGCAGTTTCCTGCTAGGTTTTTTTGGTCAAAGAGAAGGCGGTCTGCACAAGACGAAAGCCCGAACAAAAAAGGTTACCCATGCCGTTTTGGAAAAAAGCCAAACCCATGCCTGAACGACACGAGGCCTTGCCCGGGCGCAACACGCCTATGCCTGTTGCCCCACTCCATCGCGTCTTAGGCCGCCCGATGACTGCACCTTATCCTGCTGGCTCCCATCATCTATTGCTTGGCATGGGGTGTTTTTGGGGCGCTGAGCGCCTGTTCTGGCAAACACCGGGGGTGATCACCACAGCGGTTGGCTATGCGGGGGGATGGACGCCCCATCCAACCTATGAGGAAGTCTGTTCGGGACTGACCGGGCATGCCGAAGTGGTGCGTGTGGTCTATGATCCCACCGCAATCAGTTTAGAGCAGCTCTTGAAAATTTTTTGGGAGCAACACGACCCAACGCAAGGCATGCGGCAAGGCAATGATGTCGGCACGCAATATCGGTCGGCGATTTATTGCGATGATCCCGATCAGCTGGTCCAAGCGCAAGCCAGTGCGCAGCTCTACCAAACCCGTCTGTCCCAAGCGGGTCTTGGTCCGATCACAACAGAGCGCGCATTGAACCGTATTTTTTATTTTGCAGAAGATGAGCATCAACAATATCTGGCGAAACACCCCAATGGCTATTGCGGCTTGGCTGGCACAGGGATTGTGTGCCCCCTCCCCTCTACAGCCCATCTTGAACGCGGGGCCTGACAACGGATTTTGAAATGACAATGCACCTTCTTGAGATGACGGGTGGTGATCACGCTTTACTTCTCGCGATTGAGCGCCATTCTGCTGGCGCTTGGCCGGCCCCCGATCTCGTCACACTCAATGGCTGGGAATGCCGTTTTGCTCCGGCCTCAAAATCACGCCGTGTCAATTCCTTAACTCCGCTTGAGCCCGTCAAGGGTCGCTTTGAGCAGACCTTGGCTGTTGCCCGTCGCTTATGCCGTGAGAGAGGGGTGCCCTGCACCGTGCGCGTCACGCCTGCGCTCGAACAACACGATCTCGATATTTTGCATCAAGAAGGGTTTGCACAAAAAGACACAACCTTTGTGAAAATCTTGCCTCTTGGTGGTGTCCCAGCCGCAGATCCAACCGTAACGCTCATGCCTCCTCCGCATCAAGACTGGCTTGGCGCCTATGCTACTTTAACACAAACCAGTCAGGCAGAGTATCAGGTCATCAATTCCATGCTGTCGCAGGTCCAAGGTGAGATGATCTTAGCAAGCCTCACACATGAAGGGGCGATTGTCTCGGTCGGTCGCGCGGTCGTCCGCAATGGATTAATGGGCTTGTTTCAAATCGCAACCGACCCAACAGCGCGGCGGCAAGGCCATGCTCATCGGCTTGTGCAAAGCCTGCTCGCTTGGGGACGCCAGCAAGGCGCCATGCGCGCCTATTTGCAGGTGGTGGATGAAAATATTGCAGCCCGCGCGCTCTACCGCTCGATTGGCTTTAAAACTTTTTATGGCTACACCTATTTTGTCAAAAACGAGACCGACTAAGCAAAGATAAAG
>CAWUMW010000374.1:0-1756 GCA_963923415.1 uncultured Hyphomicrobiales bacterium
AAATTAGTAAAAACGAAATAATTTTGATAAATTGACAAAATGAGCTCAACATTCAAAGGCCTTCCCCCGCTGAAATTGCTCGTGACTTTTCGTGCGGTCATCGACCATGGAAGCTTTGCCAGTGCGGCCCGCGCGCTCAATCTGACAACCAGTGCGGTCAGTCATCAAATGCGCTCCCTTGAACAGGTCTTGAAGCGGCCGCTGTTTTTGCGCAAGAACCGCACCGTCAGTCCAACACCGGAAGCCTTGAGCTATAATGCTGCTTTGGTAGAGAGCTTTGCTCAGATTGCCAGCGCCACACGACGCGTTGCCTCGCGCAGCAATCGGGGGCGTCTCACCCTTCATTCCTCGCCCAGCTTTGCCACTTTGTGGTTGATGCCCCGGATTGGCGAATTCATTCATGATCATCCAGAAATCGACGTGACCCTGTCCTCAGGCAATGAGCCGATGCGCTTAGGCGATGATGGGTTTATGATCGACATTCAGCACGCCCGCCCGATCCCGGAAGCTTGTGAAGGCATTGTGCTCGCGGAAGAGTTAATGGTGCCCATGGCCAGTCCGGCTTTTGTGAAAGAGCACAAGCTTAAACATGTGATCGATATCGAACGCGTCCCGATTATTTTTTCGATCCGCTGTCAGGTGCAATGGAACCAATGGCTCGATCACTATGCCAGCCATGTGCCATTGCCAACACATGGCATGATCTTTGATCGCTCTTATCTCTCGATTGCCGCAGCAATGGATGGTTTGGGTCTGGTGCTTGATTCCACTTTATTGGCGGATCATGCCTTGCGTACGGGCAAATTGATGATGCCGTTTGGTCCGCTCGGCGTGAAGGTTATTTCGCATCGTTTGATCTATCGCCGCGCAGATCGGCACGATCCTTTTATTATGTCGTTTATCGAATGGATCACCAAAAAAATTGGCTCTGACCCTGAAAGCATAGGATCCAAACCCGTGACGCTATCGATTAAAAATCGAAAAGCAGACAAAAGTAACGCAGGCTGAAATAGAATTTTCAGCGAAAAAGCTGTTTTCTGTGTCATTTGAAGCGCCAATATCAATAAAAATACCTGTCCGCGCCGTGTTTGACCTTGTTTTACAATCAAACTCACCCATATTGTCACCGAAAATGAAAAACCGAACATAAACAGTCGATCGATCAATTGCAGATCATGATCTGTGAATCATCTCAAGGGAGAGGCCTATGACCCGTCACACTCCATCGAACAGTAGGCTGCGTGCCGTAACGCTCGCCCTCATTCTGTCGGTCGGGCTAATGCCGGGTGCCGAAGCACGGCTTGGTGATCGCGGCTCCATGGGCAGTCGCGGCAGCAATACTTTTTCCGCGCCCCCTGCGACACAAACCGCACCGCGCCCAGCAGCGCCGCTTGAGCGCTCTCTAACCCAGCCAAGCAGCCCGCAGCGCCCCGCTATGGGCGCGCCCTCTCCTGCCCTCCCTCAACAAGCCGCCCCGTCTTTCGGACGGAGTTTAATGGGGGGGCTGGTCGGTGGCTTTTTGGGCGCAGGTCTGTTTGGTCTGTTAAGCGGTCATGGCTTCATGGGCGGGCTTGGCGGCTTCATGAGTCTGCTTGGCTTGATCGTCCAAGCCGCTTTGATTGCGGGCGTGATTTTTCTGGTCGTGCGGTTGTTCCGTCGCAACGAGCCGCAACCTGCTTATGTTGAGCCCCTGCATGCGGCACGTGCGCCACTGGATATGACCCCGGCTCAAAATGCAGGAGCTTCTGGTTCGGGA
>CAWUMW010000375.1:0-1755 GCA_963923415.1 uncultured Hyphomicrobiales bacterium
GTGACGGAGATCAACCTATGAGAGGTTCCTCCGGCAAATCCATTCTCGTAACAGGTGGGGCTGGCTTTATCGGCTCGGCGCTGGTGCGGCATTTAATTGCAAACACGCCGCATAGCGTGCATGTGCTTGATAAATTAACCTATGCCGGCACGCTCACATCTTTGTCTGATGTTGCGCATGATCCGCGGTTTGGCTTTAGCCGGGTTGATATTTGTGATGGGGAGGCGGTTGCGCAAGTCCTTACGCGGACCCATCCGGATGTGATTGTCCATCTGGCGGCGGAAAGCCATGTGGATCGCTCGATTGATGGGCCGCGGGCCTTTATCGAAACCAATCTGATCGGCACCTATACGCTGTTACAGGCGGCGCGCGCCTATTGGGAGCCCTTGCCATCCGAACAGCGCGATGTATTTCGTTTTCATCATGTCTCAACGGATGAAGTGTTTGGCTCGCTTGGCGAGAGCGGTTTTTTTAGCGAAACAACGCCTTATGATCCGCGCTCGCCTTATTCGGCGAGTAAAGCCGGATCGGATCATCTCGTGCAAGCTTGGCATCACACCTATGGCTTGCCGATCACCTTGACCAATTGTTCGAATAATTATGGTCCCTATCATTTTCCTGAAAAGCTCATTCCCTTGATGATTTTGAAAGCGGTGGCAGGGGAGCCTTTGCCAGTTTATGGGCGTGGCACCAATATTCGCGACTGGCTTTATGTCGAAGATCACGCGCGGGCGATTGAGACCGTGTTTGAACGCGGTCAGCTTGGCCAAACCTATAATGTTGGTGGCGATGCGGAGCGCCGCAATTTAGATGTCGTTGAAGCGATTTGTGATTTGTTAGATCGCTTTCAACCGCGCACCGATCAGCGCTCGTATCGGGAGCAGATCAATTTTGTAAGTGATCGTCCGGGGCATGATTTCCGCTATGCGATTGATGCCAGCAAACTCAAAACCGATCTTGGTTGGCGTCAACTAGAAAGTTTTGAAACAGGTCTTGAAAAAACGGTGCAGTGGTATCTGGCGC
Source organism: uncultured Hyphomicrobiales bacterium (assembly GCA_963923415.1). Classification (GTDB taxonomy): domain Bacteria; phylum Pseudomonadota; class Alphaproteobacteria; order Rhizobiales; family Beijerinckiaceae; genus CAIYZJ01. The sequence goes on from CAWUMW010000375.1 coordinate 1,024, forward strand.
GGCGCGATTGGTGGCAACCTTTGCTGGATCGGGGTGCAGCGCGTCGACGTGGTCTGGGTGCGTCCTCATGATCTTGTTAACGGGTGGCACGGGGCAGGTCGGACGCTCTTTGCTAGCGCTGGCACAGGCGCAGTCTCTGCCGCTTGTTGCGCCCACGCGTGATGCGTTGGATCTAGCCGATCCGCGCTCAATCGCCGCCTATCTTGCACGCCAGCCATGGTCGGCCATTGTGAATGCGGGCGCTTATACCGCGGTGGATCAGGCCGAACAGGATCAGCAACAGGCAGAGGCCATCAATGCTGGAGCGCCCGGCCAATTGGCAGCCTATTGCCAAGACCATGCCATTCCCTTGTTGCATCTTTCAACCGATTATGTGTTTTCGGGCGACAAGCCTTCACCCTATTTAGAAACAGATGCGACAGCTCCGTTAGGTGTCTATGGCCAAAGCAAATGCAATGGTGAAACAGCGATTTTAGCCACGGCCTGTCGGGCGGCGATTGTGCGCACAGCTTGGGTGGTAAGCCCTTATGGGAAGAATTTTATCAAAACCATGATGCGACTGGCGCAACAGCGCGAAGAGATTCAGGTGGTTGCTGATCAGCATGGCTCACCGACGGGTGCGCCAGATTTAGCGCAGGCCTTGCTCGTCATCCTGACGCGCATGCTGCACGATCCTCAATGCCCCGGCGGTCTTTATCATGCGACCAATCACGGCGAGACGACATGGGCCGG
>CAWUMW010000376.1:0-1714 GCA_963923415.1 uncultured Hyphomicrobiales bacterium
TATTGCACCGCACAGAAGGTCCAAAGGTATGATGCAGCCATGCAAATTTTGCATGTCATGACACGAAATATCCACAATTCGATTGAAATTGCATACCATAATGCGGGATTTAACTTTTTATTAATCTTATAAGACGTTGATATTATTGATATAAAACTCAATAAATCGAATCGGGGCGACGCCAATGATATTCTTGCTCAAAAAGTGGCACGCCCCAATGCGTGTCGTATTTTTCTTCAACACGCTTAAATTGAAATTTCTCATAAAGGCTTCGAGCCGCCTCTAACCCCTTAAAGGTCGTCAGGAATGCCCGATCCAATCCCTGTTGCTCTATGACCGACATGGCTTCACGCATCAAAAACCGACCGAATCCTTGGCCTTGCCATGGTTCCGCGATGAGAAAGAAACGGATTCGGGCCCCTTTGGTGTCAATCTCTCCATGCCCGCCATCCAATGTCAGCGATGCAATAGGGCCTTCAGGCGTATAAAGACTAAAAATCGCGTCTTTTTGCGCATCAAAGCGCAACATCAACGCTCCTAACTCATGAGCAACCAGCGCTTCAAAGGCCGCTCCCAAGTGCCAATTATGGGAATAATAAAGGCCATGCTGTTGGATAATCCAGCCGATGAGGCCGGGGTGCCAGCCTATCCGAAACTCAACCCCTTGGGGCAAAGCGTGTATCTGAGAACTGTGCAAAGGGGGTTCATACATTTGTCAGACCCTCTGCTAAGAGACGGGTTGGACCAAATATCGCCTCAAATTCAGTGCGCAGAAGACTATCCACCTCACTCATGAGCACCAAATGCCCCAAATCACAGAGGCTTGTGACCCCAAAGCAAGGATTTTCGACCCCACAAGGGACAATATTGTCAAAATGGCTTAAATCAGGGTCAATATTGATGCTCATTCCATGAAATGTCACCCATTGGCGGACTCTAATCCCCATGGCGGCGATTTTATCCTCATGGTTCGAACCTTTATCTGGGCGCTTGACCCAAACGCCGACCCGATCCTCACGCCGTTCCCCTTTGATATTCATTTGCGCCAGCGTGGTGATGATCCATCCTTCTAAGGCGGCAATAAATCGGCGTAAATCTTGGCCACGGGCCCGCAAATCGAGCATCACATAGGCAATCCGTTGCCCCGGTCCATGATAGGTCAATTGACCACCACGTCCTGATGCATAAACCGGAAACGGTGCGCCTGCCGCTTGGGTAACGTCTGAGGAGGTACCCGACGTATAAAGCGGAGGATGCTGGAGCAGCCACACCCGCTCAGCCGCCTGCCCGGCAATCATCGCCTGAACATGCGCCTCCATTTGCGCGACAGCCGCGGCATAATCAACCCAAGCATCACTAATGACCCATTCAACCGATTGGCCAGACGGGTGCATGAAACGCAGTGGAACCGGCGTATCCAGTCTTTGGGGGGAGGAGGCGGCCTGACTCATGTTTTCAGTTTTTCACCAAGCCCCTGCGCCGGGTCAAGAGGGGAATCGAATGGGCTTCAAAATGAGGCTTTGCATGGGTTTTTAAGAAAAACCTATGAATATTCACTGTTTAGAGATCAATCGCCCGGAGCTGACTTGTCTGGACCCCTTTGATCTGTTACACGACCGACCCATACCAAGTGCGGTTGTGCTTCATAACCGCATCAAAAGCTGCGGCCATGGCGGAATTGGTAGACGCGCTAGCTTGAGGTGCTAGTCCGGTA
>CAWUMW010000377.1:0-1694 GCA_963923415.1 uncultured Hyphomicrobiales bacterium
CCATAAAACTATCGATAATGTAGCCCTGGCCCAAATTGGGTGACACATTGTCAATCTGCGATAGAGCGACACCTGCAATGCCGGCGATTCCAGATCCAAGTGCAAAGGTCATGCGATCAATGGCGGGGGTCGGAATACCCATGGCGGCAGCCATACGTCGGTTCTGTGTCACTGCGCGCATTTTTAATCCGAAAGAAGTGGCGCGCATGACAATCAGCAAGGTGACAAAAACCATGAGGCTGAACAAGATGATCCACAAGCGTCCCGACGTGATGGTCAATCCCCACAGATCAACCGACCCAGACATAAAGGACGGGGCCCCCACTTCGCGGTTGGTTGGCCCGAAAACCGACCTTACCCCTTGTTGCAACATCAGCGATACGCCCCATGTCGCAAGCAATGTTTCTAGTGGCCGCCCATAGAGATAACGAAGCACAAAACGCTCAATCAAAATACCAGCAAAAGCAGCCGCGAGAAAAGCTAAAGGTAATGCTATTAATAGCGACCAATCAAACAGCGCTGGAAATTTGTCTCTGATGACCTGCTGAACCAGAAAGGTCGTATAGGCTCCCAACATCACCATTTCGCCATGTGCCATATTAATAATGCCCATGACGCCAAATGTAATCGCAAGACCTATGGCAGCCAGAAGGAGAACCGAACCAAGTGACAAGCCATAAATGCCATTCTGGATCATCGACAACAAAGACAGGCGACGCTCAATAGCTTTTACCGCCGCATCAATGGCCTGCATCAAATTGGTCGGCGCCTGATCACGGATACTGTTTAATAAGGCAAGAACATCCTGATCACCCCGCTCGACCAACACATCGATTGCTTGCAGTCTGTCAATTTCTGGTGATCGACCATCTGCAACTATGATGGCAGCGCGTGCACGCTCCATCAACATTTTGATGCTTTTATCTTTTTCTATTTGCAAGGCACTATCAAGTAAAGGCAAAGCTTGCTTGTCTCTCGCCTTAAACACAGTCTCGGCCGCAGCGTGCCGTTTTATCGGATCCGAAGATAAGAGGTTCAACGAGGCCAGTGCGGATTCAAGCACACGTCGAATGCGATTGTTGATCCGAATTGTTTTCAGCCCCGCTTGAACAGATTCCAGCCTGCTTCCCGTCGAAGCATCAATGACTGTCTCACCATTTTTAATGACGACCCGCTTGTCAGCAGTGTAGAGCAATCGCCCGTCATTGAGAGCCTCCAGCATGGAGGCGCTTTCTGCTGTACCTGCTGAAGCCAGATCGGTAATCGCTTGCTCGATTTGCGGGAATTGATCGCTTGTCAGCTTTTTGACCGCCTCGTCCATTCCTGCAGCCTGAGCCGGAATGATTGATAGAAACACCCTATACGCCAAAAACAAAAGCAGTGTGATGGTAATCCGGCGCATGATGGAATCCCCTGCCTTGTTCTATCAAGATCTGCTGTTATCGGGTGGCTGTTAATTGGTCGGGGCCAGAGCCTATACAAGATTTTAGGCGCCGGTCCCGTTTGTTTCGCGTGGATGTCTTGCGATCAATCCTGCATAATATAAGCGGATTGATCGCACATCTGGCTTACTTCGATGCACCACCGCATTTGCCGGTTTTCACATTGAAATTACCGCAGGACAAAGGGGCACGCCAATCCGCGATGAGATCTTTTGATCCTTCGAGATAGGGCGACCATTCATTGGCAACCAC
>CAWUMW010000378.1:0-1683 GCA_963923415.1 uncultured Hyphomicrobiales bacterium
TTATATTACTCGCCATTTTGGTGTGCCGACTGAGGGCGTGCATGCGCTGCAAATGGAAATGGCATGCCGCACCTATCTTGATGAACCTTTGGGTCCGGTTGATGCACAGACATGGCCGCCGCCTTATGATGCGACCTATGCGCATCCCAGTGTGCAGGTTGTCGAGCGCGTCTTGGGTCTTTGTTTGGATTTTGCGGCTGCGCCTGAGCGGTTGAGGTCGTAATGCGTCATCTCCCGCGCACGAAATTTCGATCGATGCCGTGGAAGAATGGCGGCGGCGAAACAATTGAAATTTATTCTTATCCAGAGGCTGCTGATCTCACGCAGTTTGAATGGCGGATCAGCATGGCGCGCGTGACGCAAGCGGGGCCGTTTTCGCATTTTCCGTTCACGGATCGGCTCTTGGCTGTGTTGGAAGGCGAGGGATTGGTTTTGACAGTGGGGGATGCCCCCCCGCATGTCCTGACCCCGCAGAGTCCGGCGCTTGCTTTTGCGGGGGATGTGTCGACCACAGCCACTTTGTGTGATGGGCCGATTACTGATCTCAATGTCATGGTGCGGCGAGGGGTATGGAAAGCGCGATTGACCGCGCATTGGATTGAGTCCCTCTCCACTGTGACGGATCTTTCTGATCAGACCGTATTGGTATTGCATCAGGGGCAGCTCACCTATCAGACGGAGCAAGGCGCTTGCCAGCTTCTCGAAGGTGACGCTCTCTTGCTTGGACATGCGCCTGACGCGCCTCGCGTGATCCCTGCTGAGCGGAGTTTGATTTGGCGTGTGGATTTGCAGCGCGTGTAACGATTAGCCTTTGATATGTGTCGTCTTGATCTCCAGCCCGAAAGGGACGGCTGTTTGGTGCAACCAATGCCAAAATGAGCCTGTCATGCTGAGCGGGCATGAGAGTTCGTCTTGTTGCGCAGAAAGGGCCGTGAGATGAATGGGAACATGTCCAGCAAAACTGGCAGCAAACATGCCTTTGGAAAAAATCAACGGGTCCAGATCCAGCGGAATCCCTAACCGCAAACAGGCACGACGCTGTGGGCCTGAGACCAGAAGGTGAGCGCGCGCACCGGTTTGCTCAATCAGTTGCGCATCAGCACCAAACCAGTGATCAAGCTGGGTGGCGGATGGGCGGGATTGGCCATGCAGGAGATAATGGCGCGGGGTCAGGCAGGACAGACGCAGCCCGCCCTCAATTAAAAAACAACCCGGCAGAGGCAGGGCTTGAGCATGGGGGGCGAGGACAGGCTCAGACAACAGCACATCAGCGGCGAAATCATAGATCATGGGCTCGACACTGATCCCGACAGGCGGTGTGATTCCGGCAGGACGTGTTGTACCAGCAGGAGAGATGGGTGTGGCAGAAGAAGGGTGCGGTTCGAACCATGTCTGCCAAGGATTTTGCTGTTCAAAGATGCGATCATCCATGCAGGCGCACTCCTTCCCGATCATAAAAACACGGGTCCACAAGTTCTACGAGCGTATGCTGGCCACGCATTTGATCATAGGCGACAACGATGTCTCCGTGTCGCTGCGGCCCGTTTTTGATCAAGCCTAAGCCGATCAATCTTTGGGCATGGGGCGAATAGGCCACCGATGTAATATAGCCCTCATCATGTTTGATATGATGGGGGGCGCCTTGGGCAATGAAATGCGCGCCCGCCCCAAAGGATGCGTGGG
>CAWUMW010000379.1:0-1682 GCA_963923415.1 uncultured Hyphomicrobiales bacterium
CAAGTTGGGTGGTCGGATTGGTCGCCGTTGAAAAAAACGAAGCCGCCCCGAAGGAGCGGCAGTCGCAACAGGCCCTATTCTAAATCGCTGGGCGGCAGTGTCAATTCTTCCCTGTCAAGAGGCTGGACCGCATTTTAACGCTCTATCCCCCGCTGAAGCCTGTTGAAAACACTGAAATCGGCCTGCTTCGCCTTAGCTGTGCAAGACCGTATATAGTAGTTTGCAAATCACAAAATACGACATATGGGAAATATTAACTGTGATTCGGGTCAGGGCTGGCTCAAAAAAGCCTGTCAGAGACACGGAGCGCGGCGAAAGGCCATTGCGCGACTGGAGCGAATAATGGGTTGGACTGACGAACGGGTTGAACAACTGAAACGGTTGTGGAACCAAGGACTAAGCGCGAGCCAGATTGCCGCGGAATTGGGACAAGGTGTTACGCGCAATGCCGTGATCGGCAAAGTGCATCGACTGGGCCTGTCAGGTCGTGCCAAGGCGCCTGCCTCCTCGACCCCGCGCGTCCGCAAGACAACGCGAGCTCCAAGCCACCCCATGACGATGAATCGGGGCAATTTGGCTTTGGCTCCCCGGGTGACGCCAGCGCCCCGTCCGGTCATCGAGTATCAGCCGCAAGTGCTGGAAGATGTGGTTGTGCCCTTATCAGAACGGGTCACGATCATGGAACTGCGCGAAACCATGTGCCGGTGGCCGATGGGTGATCCTTCAACCACTGAATTTAGATTCTGTGGCGGTCCGTCACCGGTTGGGACGCCTTATTGCACGTTCCATGAGCGGGTTGCCTACCAGCCTTCGACCTTGCGCTCGCGGGATAAAAAGAGAATTGGCCAACGCTAAGGTCTCATCGGGGCAGCTCCGATCGCGCAGCGCAGAAGCTTAAAAGGCGTCAGAGTATTCTGGCGCTTTTTTTATGGGCACTGGACTTCAAAGAGTCGAGGCGGATCATGCAGATCAGGATGATGCAGTTCAGGATAAGGACTTGCAAAAACTTTCATCAAAGGCATAGCCGGTTCCGCGCACGGTCCGAATAGGGTCTTTTTCACCCGGTGCATTGATGGCTTTGCGTAAACGTCCGACATGTACATCGACGGTGCGTTCATCAATGTCACTGTCCAAGCCCCAGACACTATCGAGCAAATGCGCGCGGGAAAAAACACGACCCGGCTTTTCCATCAAAAATTCCAAAATTCGGAATTCGGTCGGCCCCAAATGCAAATCGCGATCCTTGCGTTTAACGCGATGCGTGTCGCGGTTGAGCACGACATCTCCGATTTCTAAACTTGAACTGACACGTGCGGGCGCGGCACGGCGCATCAGCGCTTTGACGCGGGCGAGCAATTCCGGAATGGAAAAGGGCTTGACGATATAGTCATCCGCGCCTGTAGAGAGACCGCGCACCCGTTCGCTCTCCTCACCCCGTGCCGTCAGCAGAATAATCGGCAAGTCACGGGTTTCGGGTCGCTGGCGTAAACGGCGGCATAATTCAATACCGGAGAGGCCGGGCAGCATCCAATCAAGCAATAATAAATCGGGCTGGCTTTCTTTAAGCAACAAATCCGCTTCATCACCGCGTGCAACTGTGGTGACCCGAAATCCTTCCGACTCCAAATTATAGCGCAGGAGCAGGCTTAGGGGCTCCTCATCTTCAACAATCAGGATCGACG
>CAWUMW010000380.1:0-1680 GCA_963923415.1 uncultured Hyphomicrobiales bacterium
CCATCGCTGCGCGGATCTGTTGCAGCTTCAAATAAGCCATTTTGGTGTTTGACGACTGCTCCGGCATGACCCATGGTTGCAGTAAAATCTGAAAGAATTTCCACATCATGACCAGCCTCTTTTAATGCTTTGATAAGGGCTGGATCGAAACGATTTTCAAGCTTTAAAGTGACGCTATTTTCACCCCATGTTTTTCCTAATAGCCAACGTGGTGCGGTGATGCTGGCTTGTAAGGATTGATTGAAAAATCCATAGCGTGAGAAGAGTGCCGATTGTGTTTGTGGCTGACCTTCTCCTCCCATGGTTCCATAGACCATACAACGCCCATCATCGAATAAGGCCATTGCTGGATTGAGTGTATGAAAAGGCTTACGGCCCGGTCCGATCAGTCGATGACCAGTGCCCTGTAGTTGAAAACTCGCACCACGATTTTGCCATAAAATTCCTGTTTCAGGCAAAACGCATCCTGATCCATATTCAAAATAAATGCTTTGAATAAAACTGGCGGCAATTCCGTTTTGATCAATAGCGCCAAGCCATACCGTATCGCCTTTGTCTGCCGTGTAAGGCCATGGAAGAGCCTTTTGAGGATCAATATGATTGGCGCATGATTGAAGCATGTCAGCGTGCAAAAATGATTGTGCATCCTTGTCCATGCATGACGGGTCACCAATAACCCGGTCACGGATTAAAAAGGCTTGTTTGGTTGCCTCAATCAATCCATGTATATGCTCAAAGCTTTCAGGCTGTTTGGCCTTTAATCGATCAAAAATAGCTAAGATCATTAAAGAAGAAAGCCCTTGTGTTGGCGGCGGAAAATTAAATAAGCGCGCGCCTGATACCTTGACGCTTAATGGTTTTTTCCGAGCGGCGCGATGTCGCTCTAAATCATCGCGGGTAACAGGTGCGCCAATGGCTTGAAGATCACGCGCAACGCGTTGGGCTAAATCGCCGTGATAAAATTCTAACGGCCCCCTTTCAGCAATCATTTTTAAGGTTTTTGCTAAGAGCGGCAATTTCATCATGGTCCCTTGAAGGGGTGGTTTTCCCTCGATGAGAAATGTCTGTGCAAAATTGGGTTGGTTTATCAACTCTGATAGTTTTTCAGTTGTTAGAGCGTGTTGTGATGCTGTGACAGGAAATCCATTGTCTGCACTGTCGATGGCATCTTCCAAAATCTGTTGGAAGGATAAAGTGCCCCCCCATTCCTCACTCAGTTTTTTCGCTTCGGCCCAACCGGAGAGGGTGCCGGCAACCGTATTGGCTGCCAGAGGACCGCGCCAGGGAACCGATTGATAACCATTCTGGTGATAGAGCTCAGGGGTCGCTGAGTGCGCTGCTCCACCACAGGCATCAATGGCTATCGGATCTTGATCGGGGCGGTGGATCAGCCAAAATCCATCCCCGCCAAGCGCGTTCATATGCGGATAAACAACCGCTAGCATAGCGCCCATTGCTAAGGTCGCTTCAATCGCATTGCCTCCCTCCCGCAACACACGTAATCCGGCTGCGCTGGCTAAATGATGTGGGCTTGTCACCATCCCGCGGCGTGCTTGTGGCGTATGCAACATGTCAGAAATCCTCTTTGAATAGCATGTCTTTATAAGGGGCTTTGAGTGCAGGGACCAGTCTGGAAAGCATGAATGTGGCAAAGGGGTCACGGCTGCGCAAATTACGGAC
>CAWUMW010000381.1:0-1675 GCA_963923415.1 uncultured Hyphomicrobiales bacterium
ATAACCGGGAACTGCTTTGACCGCACTGTCTGGCGAGGGATCATCAAAATAATGCTGTAACTCGATCACATCTTGCGGAAATTGATCATCCGAAACCAATGTGCGCCGCAAGGCGTGCATGGTGCGTGCATCGGTGCCGGGCGCTCGTCCAATGCCCAAATCAATCCGGTTGGGATAGAGCGAAGCCAATGTGCCAAATTGTTCGGCAATAACCAAAGGCGCGTGATTGGGCAGCATGATGCCGCCCGCCCCGAGGCGCAGATGGGTGGTCCCCGCCCCCAAATAGGCCAGCACAACGGCAGTTGCAGCACTGGCAATACCGATCATGTTATGATGCTCGGCGACCCAATAGCGTTGATAGCCGCATTGTTCGGCCAGTCGCGCCAGATCCAAAGCATGTGCCAAAGCATCGCTTGGTTCCTGTCCTTCGCTGACCGGAACAAGATCAAGAATTGAAAGCGCCGTCATGTCACTCCCTAGAGTTTCGATTATTTTGTGCAGGGCGTGTCCATGCCCCTGATCTGCCTTAAGCGGATGGATGACAGTTTTGCACTCTGTTGTCGGAGAGGACAAGGCGCACAGCATGCAGGTTGGGGTAAAATTTTTGCAATAAAAAGAACTTACCTAAAACGCCAGTATTATACATTAACTTATTAGATTAAATTTCAAATGACATAGTAAATTTAATATAAAAACTTTATTTAAAAAACAAAATACTCATGTTTCTTGCGCACATATCCTCGTTAAAATTGGTAAATGGATTGTTATTCAAGGGGTAAAGTTGTAAGGAAGACGCCATTGACGGAAATTATTCATGCTTTTGCATGGCGCATAAAATAAGAGAAGTATTTCAATGATCAAAGTTGCTATCATTGAGGACGATAAGGTTTTTTTGGAACGTGTCAGCACGGTCATTAGCCAGTCGGCCTATTGCCGTCTGGTTGGGACCGCGCATGACTTTGCCTCAGGCTCGGCTTTAATCCGCGATGTGCAGATCAATGTCTGTATTGTTGATTTGGGATTACCGGATGGCGATGGCTGCGATTTGATTGCGATGGGGCGGGCGCAATGTCCGGGGACGCAATTTGTGACCTTGTCAGTATTTGGCGATGACAATCATGTGATGCGGGCCATTGAGGCCGGAGCGGTTGGCTATGTGCTTAAGGATGACCCTGAAGATTACATCATCAATTCGATCATTGCCGTCAATAATGGTGGTTCGGTCATCAATCCGATGGTCGCACGCAATATCTTGCAAAAATTGATGGGCGGACAAGCCATTGCGCATGTGGTGCCAACACATGAACCGCAAGCAGCTGAAGATGTGCCGACGCTAAGCGAGCGGGAACAGCAGGTTTTAGAATTGCTCTCGCGGGGGGCTAGCATCGCCTCGATCGCTCATTCGCTCAAAATTTCTTCTCATACCGTCAATATGCATTTGCGTTCCATCTATCGGCGACTATCTGTGAATTCACGCACCGAGGCCATCTATGTTGCAAATCAAAAAGGTATTCTTGGCCATTAGCCTGTGTTTGCTGGGTCTATGTCTGTCGTTAGTGTTGATTTATCCCGGCATTGGAATGCCGAAAGGCGACTATCATGAAATTCTGAGCGGGGTCTTAATTATAGAGCCATGCGCCGGACAAACCCATCAGATTGAAACAAAATATATTGC
>CAWUMW010000382.1:0-1661 GCA_963923415.1 uncultured Hyphomicrobiales bacterium
GAGGTCTCGTGGGCTCGGAGATGTGTATAAGAGACAGGCGACCTTTGGTCGCTCGCAGTGACGGGGGAGGGATTGATGCGCGTAGTGACGGGAGTGGGCGCTCAATCGCAGTGACGGGTGAGCAGGCTTAAATCTGCAAGTACCAAACAAGGATCGGATTGCTCAAAAACGATTTCGCGCTTTTGACCCACTCACTGCAATCGGGATTTCAATTCGCTCAAAGCACCGTCGATCGGGTGCATGGTAAAGCGCACATGATGCCGCCCCGGTTTGAGAACCACGGCCCGAAACAATCCATTGGCACGAAGCAGCGGTTGCTCCTCCTCGTCAACAGTGACGCGCCACCATGGATGCCACATATCATAGAGAACCAAAATACCGCCTTGTGGCGCATGCACATCCATCACGCTGCGGCGCGTGCCATAGATCCGAAGGCGCACACTTCCCTCTCCGCCTGTCAGCACTTTTGCTGCGACATCGGGGGAAAGGATAACCTGCTTTTTCGGATCAAACCCCGCTGGCCATTCCCCTGTTTCAATCAGCCTGTCCTGATCGGCTCCAATGGCTTGTGGGACAATCAGTGCGCGGGGAAAGGCGCGGGGATTTTCGTAAATATAGGCCTCGTTGGTTTTCTCCAGTAATGGGAAATTCTCGGCCTTGGCTTTCGGGTCCAGCTCATTGAGCGGCACGGAGGAGACAATCAAACGCAAGCCCAACATATCCGCCAAAAGCGACTGATAAGAGGGCATGAGTTTTGAAAATTCTTTCTGGCTGATTAGTGCGGAATGATCCTCTGCGCCCGTGCCCGCAACGGTGCGTTGCAACCGCAAGGGATTATAGCCCAATGTGTTGTCGAGCCGGTGTACCATGCTGGCATTGGGCCAGTGAAAACCCAAACCGATGATTTCAACACGGTCGCGATGATCCGGCGCTGTATTTTTGGCAAGTGTGCGTTGAATGGCTTTCAGCGTCGGATTTTGCGATTGGCTGGTCAGGATTTCAAAATCTGAGGGCGGCAAGGCGGTTGATTCATTCGGCCCGTTATTGACGCCAAGATCAGCGAGCATGAATAGGCCGACAAAGGCGATCATAACCACCGGATGACCGCGCCTCTCAATCGCGCGGGCTGTGAGAATTTGTCCACCCAACATAAAGAGGCAGGCGATCAAAACCGGCTCATGCGCCACCTGCCATTGGCCTTTGTCAAACGCCAGCGCAATGGCCCCAAGCATCCAGACCAACATAAACAGCATGGAGGCTTTAAAGAGCAGCGTGTGTTGCGGCTGCAATGTTCCTGACAAAGCACGTGACAAACAATAGCCGCCAAGCAATGCGCCGAAAACACCGATGTAAAACGTGGCATCGGCCGGACGGCGGAACAGGTCTGAACCGGGCAAATGATAGAACAGATCAAAGAGCGGGCTATAGCGGCCCAGTGCATAGAGCACAGACAGCACGAAACAGGTGATCAATGGCCATGCCGCGCGGCTTGCAAGCGCCTTGCGCCCGACACCGATCATCACAATCGCCATGACCGGCAATATGCCCATATAAAGCGCGCTCATATTGCGGGCGATATAGAGATCAAGATTGCCCCATACTTTGTTAGGGGGCCCCCAATAATTAGCCAGCGGACCATCCACGCCATAGAGGTTGGAGAC
>CAWUMW010000383.1:0-1653 GCA_963923415.1 uncultured Hyphomicrobiales bacterium
GGGTAAGCTCTCCTGGTTTGATGTGACCTCATTGGCTTGAAAGGTGTGTTCAATGACCCGCGTTGCGATTGCCGGTTTCTTGCATGAAACCAACACATTTGTACCCGGTTTGACGCAATGGGAGGATTTCGCGCGCGATGGCGCGTGGCCGGGAGCTGTGGCGGGGGCTGATCTTTTTACGCGTTTGGCGCGCCTTAATCTCGGTATTGCCGGATTTATGGAGGAGGCCACCAAACGGAATGTGGAATTGGTACCGCTGGTTTGGGCCATGGCGCAGCCGTCAGGGGTGGTGGCAGACACAGTCTTTGAGCAGATGGCAGATCAGATGATCGAGGGCCTCAAAAAGCAACCCGTGGATGCGGTTTATGTGGAGTTGCATGGGGCGATGGTCAGCGAGCACTATCCGGATGCGGAAGCTGAATTGCTGCGCCGGCTGCGTGCGGTGGTTGGACCAGACTGTGCTTTGTTGGGCACGTTGGATTTACATGCCAATGTTTCAAAAGCGATGGCGCTTTGCCCGGATTTTCTGACCAGCTATCGCACCTATCCGCATACGGATTGGGGGCTGAGCGGACAACGGGCCGCCCTGTGGCTTGAGCGGGTTTTGTCGTGGAAAGGCAAAGGCGGGCGGGCCTATCGGCAGGCGCCGTTTTTGGTGCCCGTGACAACGGGCTGCACCTATACGGAGCCATCCGGTGGTCTTTATCGGCTGCTTGAAACGATTGAGGCGGAAACAGGGGCTGCTTTATCCTTGAATATGGGATTTCCACCTGCGGATATTCCGGATGTCGGGCCGACGGTGCTGGCCTATGCGGCCACGCAAGCGCAAGCCGATGCGGCGGCCGATCGATTGTTTGAAGCTCTGCTTGCGGCTGAAAGCGGATTTGCCGCCCATCAGCCTTTGCCAGTTACGCACGCGGTCGCGCAGGCCATTGCACAGGCAGCCGCAGCCCAAAGGCCGATCATTTTAGCGGATACGCAAGATAATCCGGGAGCGGGTTGCCCTTCCAATACAACGGGTTTGATCAAAGCCTTGTTGGAGCAAAAGGCGACAGAGACTTTGGTGGGGATTGTGCATGATCCGGCTGCCGCAGCGCAGGCGCATGCTGTTGGTCTTGGGGGGCAGGTTCAAACGCTCGGCGGGGGCCTGACAGGGCCGGGCCAACAGCCTTTGCCCGGTCCGTGGATCGTGGTGGGATTAAGTGATGGCCGCTTCAATGGAACCGCGCCGATGCTGCGCAATGAAGAAAGCAAAATGGGACCAACCGCACTTTTAAAACAAGGGGGCGTGGAGGTGTTGGTTGCCTCGATCCGTCAGCAGCCCATCCACCGCGAAACCTTCACCCATATCGGGCGCGATCCTGCACAGGTCAAAATTCTTGGCTTGAAAAGCTCCGCGCATTTCCGCGCTGGTTTTCAACAGATCGCTGAAACTGTGATGGTGTGTTTGGCAGAGGGCACCAATCCGGAAGATCCTGCTTTATTGCCTTATCAGCATATTCGCTCGAGCGTGCGGCGCCGTCCGGCCCGATCCTGAAAAATCGGCCCACCAGAGCGCTGATCCTCTTGTTTTGTCTCTGCTACACCGCATTCAGGTGATGGCACGCTTGTTTGATACGCTGACGGTGTGCGTGTGGTTGACGCCAGATCTTG
>CAWUMW010000384.1:0-1647 GCA_963923415.1 uncultured Hyphomicrobiales bacterium
GGTTGTGGCATTGCGGCGCTGATGATCGGGCTGAATATCAAACTGAGCTTTGATCTGCTGATGGGGCTTTAGAACCGGCTGATCAGCCTGGTTTTTCGGCTTTTTTCCACAAAGAAGGGCTAGCAACGCCCAGACGAAGGGGCTATGGTCGCGACCCATCGGGGACAAAAACCGGAGTTCACCCATGTCCGACCATGCCATTCCGCATTTTAAGAATGACAAAGGCCTGCCTGCTATTGCGGTGCATGCCAAGGAATTCATGTGCGTTGGCGCGTCTCCGCCCTTCGATCACCCGCATATTTTCATTGATATGGGCGGGGATGACGAGGCCTTGTGCCCCTATTGCTCGACGCTGTTTCGCTATGATGCCAGCCTGTCTGAGATCTGTGCCCCTGCGGAATGCCTGTTTGATGCGGCCCACGCCGCCTGACCCCTCTGTGCGGCAGCGATGTCTGATGCCCCTTATTTGATTGCTGGTGCCGGAATTGCTGGCTTAACCTGCGCTTTGTCTTTGGCCCGCACCGGTCAATCCGTTGTGCTGATAGAAAAGCGTGCCCATCTGGATGAAGTGGGCGCTGGCTTGCAATTATCGCCCAATGCGGCACGGATTCTGATTGATCTCGGCCTCGGTAAAGCGCTGATGCGGGCGGCCTGTGAACCTCTGTCATTGGATGTTGCCTTGGGGCGGAGTGGCAAAATTTTAGCCCGCGTTCCCTTAGCCGGACAGATGGCGGAACTTTATGGTGCTCCTTATCTGGTCATCCATCGGGCCGATTTACAACAAATCCTGCTCGATCATGTCCGCAGTATCGGCTCAATCCGTTTATTGGTCGGACGCACCCCGCGCGCCCTCGAACAGAGCGAACACGGCGTTGTCCTCTCCGTCACCAACCAACAAAGTGAGATGGAACAGATCAAGGGGCGAGCGCTGATCGGGGCAGATGGCCTCCATTCCGGCATTGCCGATTTGATGGGCGACACGTCCAAAGCCCGCCCTTCAGGCTTTCAAGCGTGGCGCGGGACAGTGCCGATCCATGCAGTACCCTCCCTGTTAGACCGCCAGCGCACCACCTTATGGCTTGGGCGCCAAGGCCATGCCGTGACCTATCCGTTACAAGGCGGGCAGAGTTTTAATCTGGTGGTGGTGACACGGGAAAAACAGGCCGAGCTCGGATGGTCG
Organism: uncultured Hyphomicrobiales bacterium; assembly: GCA_963923415.1. Classification (GTDB taxonomy): domain Bacteria; phylum Pseudomonadota; class Alphaproteobacteria; order Rhizobiales; family Beijerinckiaceae; genus CAIYZJ01. The sequence continues at coordinate 1,181 of CAWUMW010000384.1, forward strand.
CGCGAGGGTGATAAACGGGTTTTGCAAGACAGGCTGCGCCATTGGGTGCCGCTAAGCCCGCTGATTGAAGCGATGGACCATTTCAAAATATGGACGCTCTATGACCGCCCGCCCCGTGCCCAATGGACCAAAGGACGCTGTGTCTTGATCGGCGACGCGGTGCATCCGGTGCTGCCTTTTCTGGCCCAAGGGGCTGCTTTGGCCATTGAGGATGCAGCCTCGCTGAGTCTTTGTCTGACCCGCTACCCTGACCATCCTGCGGAAGCCTTTACAACCTTTGCGCGCATTCGCCATGTCCGGGCTGAACGGGTCCAGCAAACGGCCCGTCGCAATGCGCAAATTTATCACCTCGCTTGGCCAATGTCGCTGGCGCGCGACCGGGTGATTGCCCAAAAAGGCGCGCATTTACTGGATGATTATGACTGGCTTTATGGCTGGACGCTAGGATCCGCGACTCCTGCCGCGAC
>CAWUMW010000385.1:0-1646 GCA_963923415.1 uncultured Hyphomicrobiales bacterium
AATTGCCCCATGGCCCCGTCATCAATTGAGGGGCAATCATCGGGACTGCTGGAACCGCGCCCAATACCCCATCCGGAATGGGTTGTGCAGCAGTTGCATCGATACCGAAAGGCTGAACAGGCAAGGCTTGTAAGGGCATTTGCCCCGCAAGAGCGAAGGCGATATCGCTCACGTCATTGTTTAAAGCAGGATCGGCCATGCGAGGGGATTGCTCATCGGATGCAAGTTCCTCTGCACCATGCATGAGAGCAGACGACGCATCAAAACTCTGCCCCTCATGTACACCCAATTCACTGATCGAATCCGACTGTTGCGAGGCAGCCGGAGGAACCATTTGCTGAGCGGGGAAAAGACCAGACGCCTGCATAGCGGCCGCAATCAATTGCGGATCATGAATTAATGATAAGACGGTGTCTTTTTCAGCTGACGCAGGCAGCAAAGACACAGCGTGTTCCAAATCAGCAGCCGTAATCATCGGAAGCGCGCGGATCGTATCGACCCCTGCCCCATCCGGAGTTGGGAAGAGCTGAATTTTAAGCCCTTTATCCTCAGCAACAGCATCCGAAAACTGCGAAGCCGTCAGGCCTTTGCCGGCCATCTGACCGATTTTCACCAAGGCAGCCAAAGGATCGAGCGGCTTTGAGGGCATGCTTTCTCCGGCAGCGCCCGCAACATCGGTTCCAAGCGCAGGTTGAGCCGCCGTTAAATTTTGAACAAACCCAATTAAATCAAATGCTTCACCCGCGCGAACGGGGGTTTGCTCTGCCTGAGCCACCTCTGCAACTTTCGCTGACGCCTGAACTGATACGCTTTGCAAGGCAGCCCCCAAAACACGAGAAAACAACAAAAATCAATGTAAATTAGCAATTTTCATGCCACATTCTTTAAATGGTACGCGGGCGAGGCGCCGGCAGGGTTTTTTGGGCTTTTTCTTCCTTTTCTTCGATTTCTTGAACGCGCAACACCTTCACTTTGTCTTCCAATTTTTCAATTTCACGTTTCTTCTGCACAATAATCCCAGATAATCGTACCCGTTCTGCATCAAGAACCTCAAATCGGGATTCATCGAAGCGGCGACGTTCCGACAAGCGATGATAAATATCTAAAATGGTCATATATTCGGTGCCAGTCATGTCCGGCAATGCCATTTGTTGATGATAGCCATCAAGTAATTGGCGCACCTGTTCGATCCGTTGCGATATCCGATCCAATTCAGAGCGCAACTGCATCGCTTCGCGCTGGAAGCCCATCAGTTCAATATTTTTCTTCGTCGCATAAAGTTTGACGCGGCGCGATTGCATGGCCTTGCCTCACCTTTTACGGAAACAATGACTGCAAACGCGCTTCGCTTTCCACCAATCCGCTGGATTCATGCATAGACTGCGTGATGAAACTCAATAGCTGCGGATAGATTGAAAACGCATGATCAAGCTCTTCATCTTGACCGCTCTGATAACCGCCCAGCAAAACAAGATCGCGGTTTTGCTCCCACAAACTCAAATAGCGGCGGAATTTGCGTGCCCGTGTCATATGCCCCGGCGTTACACAATCTGACATGGTCCGGCTAATGGAGGCGCCCAAATCAATGGCAGGATAAATACCCTGCTCTGCTTGTTTGCGCGCCAACACAATATGTCCATCCAGAA
>CAWUMW010000386.1:0-1632 GCA_963923415.1 uncultured Hyphomicrobiales bacterium
CGCGGGCTTTGCTATGACGTCAATGCCTTTTTCACGCCCTTCAGCGATACCGGCCTGTTCGGCATTTCTGGCGGAACCAGTCCCCAGCATTTAGAGGCTTTTCTCGACATTACCCTGCAAGAATGGCAGCAGCTCGCCACAACCCTCACAGAGGATGAAATCAGCCGCGCCAAGGCGCAAATCAAGGTCGGGTTGCTGGTCGGCAGCGAATCTGCGGGGCGCCGCGCCGACCAATTGGCGCGCCAGATGCTGGCCTACAACCTGATCCCATCCCGCGCCGCACTGATCCACCGCATCGAGGCTGTGGACAGAGACGGTTTGATCCAAGCCCTGCACCGGTTGAAAGCAGCCCCGCCAACCCTGGTCATTCTCGGTCCTCAGGGAGGTTTGCCGGATAAATCGCAGTTTCAAAGCCAATTCAGCCTCGATTTTGCCAAAAACACCTGATTTTAAGACAAGTGCAACGTTAATCACATTTCTGCGCGCCGCTTGCCCTTCCGGCCATAGGGCAGTACGAAAAGCCTCTTGGCCAAAACAGGATCCTCTTGTGCTGCCCCAATACTGCCTGCGTGTCTTATTCGGCATGATCATCCTGCTGGCCAGCCTGTCGGCGCAGGCGGTTGAACCCGTGCGCCTTGTGCCCGGCACCAGCGTGGTCGATCTGATGCGCCAAGTGGAATTACATCGCACCGACGGGGACGCGATTCAAATCTCCACCGCACCGGGTGCGGACGGCATTGTCCGCCGCATGGCGATCAGCGCCAAGGAAAACAGCACCAGTCCCAATTGGCTGGTCTTTGCGCTGAAAAACGATTCAGAAGAAACCATCACACGCTGGTTGGTGGCCCCGCATTTTTATATGATCGGATCAGGGATCTTGTTGCCCGATCTGGGCGCAACGCGCATCACAGCGGTGACGGCGAGCGCCGGCGATCCGCCCGAACGCATCGACAGCCCTGAAGCGGATATTTTCGAGATCACTTTGGAAGCAGGCGCGGTTGTTACCTTTGTGGCCGAACGCGCCTCCCCGCTGTTGCCACAACTCACTTTATGGGCGCCCGATGCCTATAAAGATCGGTTGAGCCGCTTAACGCTTTATCATGGCATGGTGATCGGGATTTCCGGCCTGCTGGCTTTGATCCTGACCATCGCAATCGTCATTCGCGGCGCGTTGATTTTTCCTGCCGCCGCTGCCCTTGCATGGGCGGTGCTGGCTTATATCAGCGTGGATTTTGGTTTCCTCGCCCAATTGCTCAAACTCACCCCGGAAGCCGAGCGCGTCTATCGCGCGGGATCGGAAGTGGCGCTGGCAGCAACCCTCGTGATCTTTCTGTTTGCCTATCTCAATCTCAACCGCTGGCATGTGCGCTATGGCCATTTCACATTGGGATGGGTGGGACTGCTGCTCGGGCTGATTTTCCTTGCATGGTATAACCCTGCGCTGGTTGCCGGGATTGCCCGGTTTTCCATTGGTGCGATTGCGGTGATCGGTTTTGTGCTGATTGTCTATTTATCTACCCATGGCTATGACCGCGCGGTGTTGCTGATCCCAACATGGCTGGTGCTGTTGATCTGGGTGGCCGGGATTGGCTTTATCCTGCTGGGTCGCTTGCAAGATGAACTGGCCCCGGT
>CAWUMW010000387.1:0-1632 GCA_963923415.1 uncultured Hyphomicrobiales bacterium
AAGGCAATTTCTTTAGTTGGGACCGCACGGAAGGGCTCACCCATCATCGTTTTTGCCCGAGCGAGATCTTTGCTGGAGATTTTTTGGCATGGCGAAGATGGGGGTGTTAGTAGTACCTATATAGGTTGACATCGGCCTGACTGTCGGCCTGCAGTCATCATCAGAATGGCTTGATCGAGCTATTGTTTAAGTGAAAGCGCGGTCTTATCATTCGTCCCATTAACACAGAGATGCATGTAAATGCGTGCCTGCCTTACGGCTTCAATCCTGTTGGGCGCATCAAGAAATTGGGAACATGATCGCCCAAGCCTTTTGGGGTGGGTTCATGATCGCTTGAGTCACGCCGACGACGGCGCTCTTGTGACGCCCCGCCATAAGAAGGAGCCTCTTGGGACGCACGCGCCTCAGAGGAGGGCGCACGCCGCCGCGCGCCTTCCCGTTCGGGTGCTTTCGCTCTTTCTTCAGTTTGAGTGCGGCTTGGGCGGGCTGGACGCGACTCTGCCTCAGTTGATCCTTCTGCCTGTTCATGCGTCTCGACAGCGGGGCGCGCTTTGCGCGTCCGTGAATTGCCAGAGCGACCTTCCTCTGATCCGCGACCGGGAGCAGGGCGACGTCCCCGTCCGCGTACGCCCCGACGATCCGTTTGTTCCCCCGCTTCTTCTTCGGGTAATTCATCAAGACTTGGGCCTTGATAGGCAATGCTGGCTTTGATCATCGCTTCAACCGCAGCCAGCGATTTCCGATCATCCGCTGTCACCAAGGTGAAGGCCATGCCCTTGCGGCCTGCACGACCTGTGCGTCCAATCCGATGCACATAATCTTCTGCATGATGTGGCACATCGAAATTATAGACATGGCTGACATCTGGAATATCCAAGCCCCGGGCGGCCACATCAGAGGCAACCAGCAATTGCGTGGTTCCGGCCCTAAAGGCTTCAAGCGCCGCCATGCGGGCCGATTGATCCATATCCCCATGCAAAGCGGCAACACTGAAGCCGTGCCGACTCAGTGAGCGATAGAGCGACTGCACATCCACTTTGCGATTGCAAAAGATGATGGCATTTTTGATCTCATCATCGCCACGGATCAGATCACGCAACACCGCGCGCTTGGCCCAATCCTGCCTTTGCGAGGCAACCAACCGTTGTGTGATAGTGGAGGCTGTTGTTGATTGGCGCTCGACTTCAATCCGTTCAGGATTATGCAAAAAGGCTTCGGTGAGGCGTTGGATTTCAGGCGGCATCGTCGCCGAGAAAAATAAGGTCTGACGGGTAAAAGGAACCAATTTGCAAATACGCTCAATATCGGGAATGAACCCCATATCCAGCATCCGGTCTGCTTCATCGATCACCAGAATTTCAATGCCCGTCAGCAGCAATTTGCCGCGCTCGAAATGATCCAGCAACCGACCGGGAGTGGCAATCAGCACATCCACGCCGCGGGCAATTTTGACATCCTGGTCACCAAAAGACACACCACCAATTAACAAAGCAACATTCAGCTTTTGGCCGGCGCCGTATTTGGTGAAGTTTTCTTCAACCTGCGCCGCCAATTCGCGGGTAGGTTCCAAAATGAGTGTGCGGGGCATCCGCGCCCGCGCCCGACCTTGTTCCAACAAGGTCAGCATCGGCA
>CAWUMW010000388.1:0-1620 GCA_963923415.1 uncultured Hyphomicrobiales bacterium
AAGGCCTGGGCACGATCCGGCTTGCAGCCTGCCTGCCCCACACGCGGCCCAAAGGGGACCAGACGATAAGGAGCCAGACGATAGGGGGCCGGGCGGCAGCGCGCCCCATCAGGCTAAGAGATCGTGAGGCTCAAAGCCCCGCACCCCCATCGAACGAGGCGTTTTTACGCTTTTTTTGACTTATGGGCATCTTTCTTGGCGATCCAGCCTGTGATAGCAAGGATTCGTGCCAAACCGCCGCCTCCTGCTTTGCAAGCTCCGGCTTTTTAAAGCGCAAGGCCGGTCATGCGTCCTTTCGAAATGGAGCTCGCCTTCTTGATGCAACAACAGTCAAAATATGAATATGAGGAGCTGCTTGCCTGCGGACGCGGCGAATTATTCGGCCCCGGCAATGCGCAATTACCCGCACCGAACATGCTGATGTTTGACCGGATTTCCGAAATTTCGGAAACAGGGGGCGCGCATGGCAAAGGGTTGATCCGTGCCGAACTCGAGATCAAGCCGGATTTATGGTTTTTCGGCTGCCATTTTATCGGCGATCCGGTGATGCCCGGCTGTCTGGGTCTGGATGCCCTGTGGCAGATGTGCGGTTTTTACCTCGGCTGGCTCGGGGCGGAAGGGCGGGGACGCGCGCTCGGTGTCGGTGAAGTTAAATTTACCGACCAAGTATTGCCCAGCGTCAAAAAAGTGGTTTATGGCGTTGATTTGAAACGTGTTTTCCGTTCCAAACTGGTGCTCGGCATTGCCGATGGTTGGCTGGAAGCGGATGGACGCAAAATCTATGAAGCCAGTGATTTGCGGGTTGGCCTGTTCAAATCCTCATAAGACCGCTTCGCGTGACCAGATCGAACCAACCGATCGGGTCTCTCAGATTTCGGCTGCTAACGGTTTTGAAGTGGACGGGTTTTGGCGTGGACGGGTTTAGCTTGATCCGATTTTTGCGTCTTTAGGCTTTTCTTTTGTCCAAAAGAGCAGACTTTGCTATAGACTGAACGGGGGATCGTCAGGACCGGGTGAAAACCTGATCTGGCAGGAAATACGGATTGGGGTGACACAAAAAGCACCCTCAAACCGCGAACAAGAGGGAATTGTCACATGCGGCGCGTTGTCATCACAGGAATGGGGATTGTCTCCTCTATCGGCAATAACACGCAAGAAGTGCTGGCGTCATTGCGCGAGGCGCGCTCAGGGATTATCCATGCGCCCCGCTATGCGGAGCTTGGCTTCCGCTCGCAAGTCCATGGTGAGCCCTCTCTTGATGCCAGCGAAGTGGTGGACCGCCGCGCGATGCGCTTTCATGCCCAAGGCACCGCTTGGAACCATGTGGCGATGGATCAAGCCATTCTCGATGCGGGTCTTGAAGAGCATGATATTTCCAATGAGCGCACGGGGATTATCATGGGATCGGGGGGGCCTTCCGCCCGGACGCTGGTTGAATCCGCTGATATTGCCCGTGAAAAAGGCCCCAAACGGGTGGGCCCTTTTGCTGTGCCGAAATCCATGTCCTCAACCGCCTCTGCCACACTGGCCACATGGTTTAAGATCAAGGGTGTCAATTATTCGATCTCCTCGGCTTGCGCGACGTCCAATCATTGCGTCGGCAATGCCTATGAAATGATC
>CAWUMW010000389.1:0-1611 GCA_963923415.1 uncultured Hyphomicrobiales bacterium
CTTGCCTGCTTGGGCTAACAGGGGTAAGCCAGAGCGTATGATAAGGCGGGATGATGGCTGATTCCCGGCCGCGTACTGTCCTTTGCTGCGTTGAGACCCGTTTGAGTGTCGCAGGTCCGGGCTTGAGGATGGTCGTGCGGTGCGACCGAACGGAAAGGGTCTGAAATGGCGGAGTCTGAGAGAACAGAAGATGCGCAGGCTGACACCGTAAAGTCCGGCAAAAAGCGTAAAATTCTCATGGGCTTATTGGCGGCTGTGGGCGGCGTCTTGCTGTGGCAAGGGGCGGGCTATGTCTTTTCGGGCCGTTTCATGATCACCACCGACGATGCCTATCTGCGCGCCGATATGGCGATTCTGGCCGCCAAAGTGCCTGGTTATATTGCCGATGTCCCGGTTTCTGACAATCAAAGTGTCAAGCAAGGCGATGTCTTGGTGCGCTTGGATGATGGCGATTACCGCTTGGCGCTGGCCTCTGCTGAGGCGCGGTTAGCGGCCCAGCAAGCAACTGTTGTGCGTCTTGATCTGCAATTTGAAGCGCAAGGCACAGCAATTGAACAGGCCCAAGCGGTTTTGCGGGCTGCGGAGGGGGATGTGGTCCGCAGTGCAGCCGATTTGGAGCGGGCGCAAAAATTGGTGGTCAATGATTACGGCTCCCGCCAACGCTATGATCAGGCTTTGGCCGATGACACACGCGCCCGTGCCAATTTGGCAGGCGCAAAAGCGGGCCTGCATGGGGCGCAATTGGCCTTGCAAGTTCTCAAGGCGCAGCGCGCGGAGGCGGAAGCCGGTTTGCGGGACAGTGAAAATGCAGTTGGCAAAGCCAAGCGGGATCTTGATTTCGCCACGGTGCGCGCGCCCTTTTCTGGGGTGATTGGCAATCGTGCCGCACAGCCCGGCCAATATGTGCAGCCCGGTAGTCGATTGATGGCTTTGGTGCCGCTTGAGACCCTCTATGTCGAAGCCAATTACAAGGAAACGCAACTCTCTAAAATTGTGCCGGGGCTCAAAGCGCATCTGGTGGTGGATGCCTATCCCAACCGGACCTTTGAGGGGCAGGTGCAAGGGGTTTCGCCGGCTTCGGGGGCGTTGTTTTCTTTATTGCCGCCCGAAAATGCCACGGGCAATTTCACCAAGATCGTCCAACGCTTTCCGGTGCGGATCGTTTTGTCACTGCCTGAGGAGCTGCGCCAGCAGCTGCGTGCGGGCATGTCGGTGGTGGCCACCATTGATACGCGGCGCTGAGCCTATTTGATGTCTCAATCACCCTCCCTCGCTGGATCCACGCCGACTGACGCACCTGTGCAGGAGCGCAAGCTGGAGATCACCGTTGAGCGGATGATCGGCTTCATGGCTATGGTGTTCGGGATGTTTATGGCCATTCTGGATATTCAAATTGTTTCGGCCTCGTTGTCAGAAATTCAGGCAGGCCTGTCAGCGAGCGCCGATGAAATCCCGTGGGTGCAAACAAGCTATCTGATTGCGGAAGTGATCATGATTCCGTTGTCGGGATATTTGTCGCGCGCCTTTTCAACCCGCTATTTGTTTTCTGCCTCAGCGGCAGGTTTTACGGTGATGAGTGTGTTGTGCTCAACCGCCTCGTCTATTGAGGAG
>CAWUMW010000390.1:0-1609 GCA_963923415.1 uncultured Hyphomicrobiales bacterium
AGGAATTGCAGTCTCTCAATGAAGGCCGCATTGCCGAATTGGAAGACAAGCTGTCGCGCGCCGAAGTGATTGATGTCACGAAAATGTCCGGGACCATTATTAAATTCGGGGCTACCGTGCAATTGATTGATGACGACACAGAAGAAAAGAAAACCTATAAAATTGTAGGCGATGTCGAAGCCGATGTGAAGCAAGGCAAAATCTCTATTTCCTCCCCCATCGCCCGCGCCCTGATTGGCAAAACCATTGGCGATGCGGTTGAAGTCAATACACCGGGCGGTGGCAAAAGCTACGAGATCCTTGGCGTCGCCTATCGCTGATCACACAAAGGCCGAATGGCGTGGCATATCCGAAATCAGCATGGGTGCTCACCGATGGAAAAGCCGGTGATGAATTGCAATGTCTCGGAGTGGCGCAGGCGCTCAATTTAAAACCAGAGATCCGGCGCGTTGCGCCCTCCCCGCCCTATGAGTGGCTGGCCCCATGGGGACCGGTTGATCCGCGCGAGCATCCTGATCACCCCACCAGTCCGATACGCCCCCCCTTCCCGGATCTGCTGATCGCCTCTGGTCGGCGGGCCATTCCCGCTTTGCGTCTGATCAAACAGCTCAGCGGCGATCAAACCTTCACCGTCTGTCTGAAAGATCCGCGCACTGGCCCCGCCACAGCCGATCTGATTTGGGTGCCCGAACATGACCGGCTGACCGGCCCCAATGTCTTGCGCACGCTGACCTCCCCGCATCGGCTGCGACTGAGCGATTTGCAGGCGGCTCGACTTGAACCACCGCGCGCTTTGCTCGCTTTACCGCATCCCCGGATTGGAGTTTTGGTGGGGGGCAATAGTCGCAATCACTGGTTTTCCCCCGCCGATATTGAACGCTTTGTCACAGGACTCGATAGTCTGATCCGCCAAGGCGCCGCCTTGCTGGTCACCGTGTCGCGTCGCACCCCCGCGGATCTGGCTGCTGCCGTGCGGGCCTGTGTTGGCCCTTCTGGCGGCTATATTTGGGATGGGACGGGTGCCAATCCCTATCATGCGATCTTGGCGCTGTCGGACCAATTTGTCGTAACCGTTGATTCGGTGAATATGATCTCGGAAGCCTGTCTGACAGGGCGCCCCATTCAGGTTTTTGAGCCGTCCCGTCGCTTTTTTGGCAATGCAACAAAAATAAATCGCTTTATTTCTGGCCTGAGGGCCTACGGAGCCGTGCAAAATTTTCAAGGCACTCTTGAAAGCTATGCATATAAGCCTTTAGACTCAACGCCTGTGATTGCCGACGCCATCCGGCTTGCTTTCGCCACCCGTTGAGCCCTTTTTGTCTTTTTTGCTGATGGAGTCCTCCGTCTCATGACGTCCGCTGATACGCCTCAATCCACCCATTCCCGCCTCATCATTCTCGGATCCGGTCCTGCCGGCTATACCGCGGCCATTTATGCGGCCCGAGCCATGTTGGCCCCGACGCTCATTGCTGGCATGCAGCAAGGCGGACAGCTCACCATCACCACCGATGTTGAAAACTATCCGGGCTTTGCCGATCCCATTCAAGGCCCGTGGTTGATGGAACAGATGCAGGCGCAAGCTATCCATATGGGCACGCAGATGATCTCC
>CAWUMW010000391.1:0-1585 GCA_963923415.1 uncultured Hyphomicrobiales bacterium
AAACAGACCAATACCATCTGCGCCTGTTTCAACAATATTATGTAAATCAAAAACCAACCCGGCGTTTAAATGCAACCCAATTGCCGTTCCATCTTTTGTAACAGCGCGCACATCACGCAGGCTTTGATATTGAGCCTGACGGGCGGCCCGCAAGCGGGCTTTTTCCTGATAGGTTTTTTGAATGTCGACCGGCGGGCGGATATGAACATGGCCCGTGCTGCCATCGACAATAATTTCATCCTCAGGCTCAACTAGACCGACCGCATTTTCTATCATCGAGACGACGGGAATCCCCATCGCCCGCGCGACAATCGCAATATGACTTTGCGCCCCGGCCTCTTCCAAAACCAGCCCCCGCAAGCGCGAGCGATCATAATCCAATAAGGCCGCCGGACCCATCGAGCGCGCCACCAAAATGGCATTGTCGGGTAAATGACCGGCATGTGGAGACATCGAGCGGCCCTGCAATTCATGCAGCAACCGATCCGCCAACTCATCCAGATCATGCAACCGCTCGCGCAAATAGGCATCGGTCTGGCGCATCATGCGAGCGCGATTATCAGATTGCACACGCTCAACAGCGGCTTCAGCCGTCAAGCCAGTCATCACCGCTTCCGTTAGCCGCCGCGTCCAGCCCCGATCCTCAGCAAACATCCGAAAGGCTTCCAAAACCTCTCGATGCTCTCCACCATGCGCCAGATCGCCGCGTTCCAACATCGTATCAAGCGCGTTGCGTAACGCTTGCAAGGCTTGATCAAGCCGATCCTTTTCATGCAGCGGATCATCCGCAATTAAATTTTTTACAACCAAGCGGGGTTGGTGCAATACCACACGCCCCAAGCCAACCCCTTCCGAAAGCGCCTGACCGCGTAAATCAAGCGGACGTCTGACGGCAATGTCCATGCCGGGGCGGGCTAAGGATTGCAATTCACCGGATGAAATAATTTCTGCCAACACCATCGCGGTAGTCAGCAACGCTTCTATTTCTTCTTCCGTGTAAAGACGCGATGCGCGGTTCTGCACCACCAGAACGCCAAGGGTCACCCCTTGCCTTAAAACCGGCACCCCCAGAAAGGATTGATAAATTTCTTCGCCTGTTTCCGGCTTATACGAAAAGGCCGGATGGGCTTGGGCATGAGCGAGATTCAAAGGCTCGGCCCGCTGCGCAATCAAGCCGACAAGCCCTTCACCCGCATGCATCGTGGTCATGTGTACGGCTTCGCGCGCCAAGCCTTCACTGGCAAACAATTCTAACATGCTATCGGCGCGCATCACATAAAGCGAGCAGACTTCTGCCACCATATTGCCCGCAATCAACCGCACAATTTTGTCAAGCCGAAGCTGCGCGTTGATGGGTTCAGCCATCACCTCGCGGAGTCGCTTGAGCAAAATGCGCGGACCTGCAGGCACGCCTCGCATGACGATTATCCTTCACTCTGGGACCAAGGGTCCCGACGCATCGAACGCATGAAATACAAAACCCGATAACCCCACCTTATCAGCAAGGAGGGAACAAAGGCCTGGTTTGATGCTTTATGACCATGCTCTGTCAGCACGTCCCATTCCGCATGGTTCAGGCTTTATC
>CAWUMW010000392.1:0-1574 GCA_963923415.1 uncultured Hyphomicrobiales bacterium
GTATAAAGCGTTAAGAGTTGGCTGAGCAGCAAGCCGCCGATAATGCTCAAGCCCAGAGGGATCCGTAATTCCGCCCCCGGTCCGCTTGCCAAAGCCAGCGGCAAAGCCCCCAGTAAAGCGGCAAGCGTAGTCATCATGATCGGGCGGAACCGCAAATGGCAGGCTTGTCGAATGGCCTCATCCGCCGATGCGCCCGTGTGGTGACGCGCAACAATGGCAAAGTCGATCATCATGATGGCATTTTTTTTGACAATGCCCATCAGCAAAATCATGCCGATTAAGGCAATCACCGACAGATCATGGCCGCCTAAGAGCAAAGCCAGCAACGCACCAACGCCCGCAGAGGGCAGCGTGGAGAGAATCGTGATGGGATGAATATAACTTTCATATAACATGCCCAAGATCAGATAGATCACAATCACCGCGGCCACGATGAGCCAGACCTGTCCGGCGAGTGAGCGCTCAAATTCCGCTGCATCGGCGCCAAACGAGCCGCTCAGGGTCACAGGCAGGTTGATAGTTTGTGTCGCCTCCGCCACAGCCTCAAGCGCTTGATCGAGAGAGAGGCCGGGCGCCAGATCAAAACTTAACCCATAGGCGGGAAATTGTTCTTGATGGGCGATGACGAGGGGCGCGGTATCACGATGCAAGCGGGCTATTGCTGACAGCGGTACTTGTGTGCCTGAGGATGTGCCGATCAATAATTTATCCAAAACGGATGGATCGGTTTGGAAGGCAGGGGCCGCTTCTAAAATCACGCGATATTGATTGGCTTGCGCATAGATTGTTGAAATTTGTCGTTGGCCGAAGGCATCATTCAATGTATCGCTAATCAATTGCATCGAGACGCCCAAACGACCGGCTTTTTCGCGATCGATTGTGATGAAGGCACGCAAGCCCCCCAATGGCGTTTCACTGGCCACATGGGCGAGGCGTGGATCGGCTTTCAGCGCATCAAACAAGCGTGCACCCCAGCGCGCAACGTCCTGCGGATCAGCGCCTGTCACTGTATATTGATAAGGGGAGCGCGATGTGCGCGTGGCAATCTGGATATCTTGCACATTCAGGACATAGAGACTGATGCCAGCTAAATCTTGTTCAATGTGACGAAGACGCGCGCTGATCGCCAGTGCTGACAACGTGCGCTCTGCATGTGGTTTTAAACTCACTGTGAGCTTAGCTGTATTGGCGGTAAGATTTTGAGCGCCAATGCCTAACACGCCAACAACTGTGGCGACGCTGGGCTCTACGCGGATTCTTTCAATCACCAGGCTTTGCAGACGTTGCAACTCCTTGAAGGAAACATCGGGGGCCGCTTCCAGCACAACGGCAATCAATCCATTATCTTGCTGGGGCAAGAAGCCTTTGGGCATCACGGCATAGAGGGTGATGGTGAGGGCCAGTGTGCCCGCTGTGAGGGCCAGCATCAATCGCGGTCGCAATAAGGCCCAATCAAGGCTCATGCTGTAGAGCTGGTTTAACCGCTGCATCGGCCAGTCAAGGAATTGGGTTAAGCGTTGTTCGGTTTGATTGCCTTTGGCCGATAGCAGGCTTGCACACAGCATCGGCGTGAG
>CAWUMW010000393.1:0-1574 GCA_963923415.1 uncultured Hyphomicrobiales bacterium
ATCAAATCATCGCGACGCAAAATAGCCTCACCGCGGCCCAAATCGACAATCACATTGCCATATTCAACCCGCTTCACCAGACCATTGACCACCGTTCCGATGCGGTCCTTGAACTCATCATATTGCCGATCGCGTTCCGCCTCGCGGACCTTTTGCACGATCACTTGTTTGGCAGATTGAGCGGCAATGCGTCCGAAATCAAAGGGGGGCAAAGTATCGGCAATGGTGTCGCCGGCCTGAGCCGCTGGATTTTTGCGGCGCGCATCCTCAACCAGAATTTCTGTGGCTGGATTTTCGATATGATCGACAATCAACAAATGGCGCGAAATATTCAACTCGCCTGTCTTCGGATCAATGCGCGCATGCACATCCGTTTCTGTGCCATAGCGCGAACGGGCAGCCTTGGCGATGGCATCTTCCATCGCAGCGATGACGATCTGACGATCAATCACCTTTTCACGGGCAACCGCATCTGCAATCTGCAACAATTCGAGCCGATTGGCGGAAACAGCCATGGGCGTCACTCCTTGGGTTTGGCAAAGCGACCGGGCCCTTTTTTGCGAGGAACCGGTTTCTTAGGTTTAGAGGGTAATCTCTTGACGGGCTTTGGCATGCGCCGTGCCCCAGATGCCAGACTGTTTCCAGCATCTTGTGCTGTGTTCCATGCCTGATCATCGTCGGTATCGGTGTCAGTGTCGATATCGGCGTCCTCGTCATCCGCATCGTCAAAGCCCGCAGCCTCACGCGCGGCCTTGTCCCGCCGCAGTGATTCACGGATCAGATCATCGGTGAGAACCAACCACGCACTATCAATATGCCGGATGGAAAAACGCAGGATCGGATCTTCGCCATCCTTGCTATCCGTGCGACGCAATAAAACAATTTCGCCTTCCGTGCCCATCAGCACGCCGCGACCGCGCCGCCGACCCTCCACGATCTGGTTTAATTCAATTTTCGTGTCATGGCCCGACCAGCGATCGAAATCACTCAGACGAACCAAAGGCCGATCAATGCCGGGCGAGGAAATTTCTAAATGATAGGGGGTGCCAATCGGGTCTTCGACATCAAGCAACGGAGACAAAGCGCGGCTGATCGTCTCGCAATCTTCAACGGTCATGGTGCCATCGGGACGTTCCGCCATGATTTGCACCGTGCAGCCATTTTGTGCGGTCACTTTGACACGCACCAACCGATAGCCCAGATGGTCGATGCTCGGCTCGACAACATGGGCCATACGGGCGGCAACGCCCTTTTCAACAATCAGACGGGTGTCAGCAGACACGGTCACAGCGATCAAAACCAATCCTTGAAGCGACCAATAAAAAAGAGCGGGTCCGGTCGGGCCCACTCTCATGAACGGTCATGATGAGATATGTATGACGTCCTTATCGGTCAAAATTCCCCAGAAAGCAAGTCTTTTTTGCTCCCGCGCCCGGATCAACCTTTTCAAGACCAGGACTCCGTTTCAAGACAAAGGCTTGGGCTTGGGCTTGGGCCCCGTCCACTTCTCTTAATCCCCAAGCTGAGACCAAAAATCGTTCCTGATAACCTTTTGGTGACCAGTTTGTGCGAGG
>CAWUMW010000394.1:0-1556 GCA_963923415.1 uncultured Hyphomicrobiales bacterium
AAGGCGGTTGAACGGGCCTCTTATGAGGATTTATTACGGGCGCCCGGCATCAATCAAGCGACCGCTAAACTGATCTATGAGCATTTTCATGAGGAAGGCGGCCCCTCTTAATGGGAAAATTGGAGGAGATTGCTTGACGAAACCGCTTCAGACTTGTTTTTGTACCCCCCATGACCACGCCACGCCCTACACGCCGGAGTGAAATTTTCAGTCTGCCCAATCTGCTGACCTTTTTCAGGGTTTTGGCGGTGCCGATCGTGGTCGGCTGTCTGTTCTGGTATGAAGACGGGACGATGCGCTGGGTGGCATTGTTTATTTTCGCCATTGCGGCGATCACCGATTTTTTTGATGGGTGGTTGGCGCGGCTGTGGTCGCAGCAATCTTCGATCGGGCGCATGCTCGATCCGATTGCAGATAAATTGCTGGTTGCCTCGTGCTTGTTGATGCTGGTCGCGGATGGGACGGTGCAGGGCTTATGGATTTGGGCAGCGATTGTGATTTTGTGCCGTGAGATTTTGGTGTCGGGCCTGCGCGAATATTTGGCGGAGTTGCGGGTTAGCGTGCCGGTATCGACGGTGGCCAAATGGAAGACCGCCTTGCAATTATTTTCGCTGGGCTTTTTGATTGTCGGGCCAGCCGGAGAGGAAGTCTTGCCGCATACGGTGGATATTGGCTTGGGTCTGTTATTGGTTGCGGCTCTTTTGACCCTTTACACAGGCTATGATTATTTCCGCGCTGGCTTGCGCCATGTTGTTGATCTGGATGAATGACGATGGCCCGCTCGCTGAAAATTCTTTATTTCGCTTGGGTGCGCGAACGTATGGGCTGCGCAGAAGAGCGGCTTGATTTACCTGATACAGTGCAAACGGTTGCGGATGTGATGGATTATCTGACGCGCCGCGATGAAGCGGGCGCGCTGGCCTTTGCCCATAAAACGATGATCCGTGCCGCTCTTGATCGTCGCCATGTGCAACCGCAGACTCTCTTGGGTGCGGCTCAGGAAATTGCTTTTTTCCCACCCATGACCGGGGGATAGGCCATGCGGACGGTGCGCGTGCAAGACGAGCTGTTTGATCAGGCGCATGAAATTGAGCGTCTGACCCATGGGCGAACCGATATCGGCGCGGTGGTGAGTTTTCTTGGTCTGTGTCGTTCGGAGCAAGGGCAATTATCAGCCCTAGAGCTCGAACATTTTCCCGGCATGGCAGAGGATGAAATTGAACGCGTGGTGGCGCAGGCAGAAGCGCGCTGGCCTTTATTGGGGCTTTGCGTCATTCACCGCTTTGGTAAAATTGCCGCGGGTGAACCCATCGTATTGGTGATTACCGCGGCGGCGCATCGACAACCTGCCTTTGAGGCCGCAGATTTTTTGATGGATTATTTGAAAACCCAAGCCCCATTTTGGAAAAAACAATGGTCGGTGTCAGGTCAAGCCGGTGATTGGGTGGAGGCGCAGGCGGGTGATGATGCACAGGCCGAGCGGTGGCAGACCGCCCCGCAATAAGGGGAGGTTAGGATAAGGGGCTGTCTCTTATACACATCTGACGCTGCCGACG
>CAWUMW010000395.1:0-1548 GCA_963923415.1 uncultured Hyphomicrobiales bacterium
CCCTTTTGCTCAAACCTCTTCAGGATCGGGCCGTTCCATCCAGCGAATAATGGGCATAACGGGCAGGATCCAACCCATTCCTGCAACAGCGTAATAAAGGTAATGCCAGATCTTTTCGGCTTCCTGTAAGCGCCCTTGGGCAACGGCCATGGCAATCAGCGCATAAACACACACAATGATCAAAATCAGCCACGCGCCGATCAGCTTTCTTGTTCTGCGTTTCATCGCAACGCTCTCCTGATAGGGCCTAACCTTGGAACCTGTGATGCTGGTTGTGATGCGGGATCGGGACAGGCAAATCAAGTCTTTTTCATGACGAGCACACTGCAAACCGGCCTTGAGCACAACCACATTGGCAAATGCCCCATTTCGCCCTATGTCTCAGGCCTATGCTCCCTCTTTTTCAATAAGGCTTGTGCCATGTCTGCCACTCTCTCATCCTCATCAACGCCCGACCCGCAGCGCTCCTTGACCCTTATTCGCCTGTGGTTGTTTGGACTGGCAGCACTTGTTTTTGCCATGGTTGTGGTGGGCGGCGCCACCCGCATGACCGGATCGGGCCTCTCAATCACCGAATGGAAACCCGTCTTAGGGGCCCTGCCCCCGATGAGTGAGCAAGATTGGCTGAGTGAATTTGAAAAATATAAAGCCATCTCGCAATTTTCTCTGCTCAATGCACAGATGCAATTGCCAGAATTCAAAAGCATTTATTGGTGGGAATGGGGGCATCGCCAATTAGGACGGTTTATCGGACTGGTCTTTGCGGTCGGCTATATTGGCCTTTATGCAGCGGGGCATATCCGCGGGCGGCGCGCCTTGGCTTTTCTAGGGCTTGGAATCCTTGGTGGCTTACAGGCATTTGTCGGCTGGATCATGGTGGCCTCAGGCCTCAAACCCGGCATGACAGCCGTTGAGCCGGTCCGCTTAATGCTGCATCTGACATTGGCCTCGCTGATTTATGCATTGCTGATCACCACCGCAACGGCCCTTAAGCCGCGCGCAGACTCCGTCAAACCCGTTCATGCCAAAATGGCCCGTGTGCTGCTCATCCTCAGTTTGGTGCAAATTGCCTTAGGAGCGCTAGTGGCCGGTAATCATGCCGGATTGATTTATAATACATGGCCGATGATGGATGGCCACTTTCTGCCGGAGGTTGTGTTTTCAGACTGGCAGAACAAAGGCGCAGAAGCGTTTTTTGATGGTATCGCTTTTGTTCAGTTCAACCATCGCGTGGGGGCCTATATCCTCTTAGCGGTTGCATTACTGCATGCTGCGCAGGTCAGCAAAGACCATCCCGGAACCTCCGCGCGCAAACGCGCGCTTATCAATATATGGCTGATGGTTGCCCAAGCCGTAATCGGCATCGCAACGCTCGTGATGGTGGTGCCGATGCATCTGGCCTTAACCCATCAGGCCTTTGCAATGGTTGTTTTAGGCATGACGGCGGCTCACGCCGCCGCCTGCCGTTCGAGCCGCTAATCTGCGCGGTTAATGGGCGGCAAGCGCCTGATCGAGATCCGCAATGATGTCGGCTACATCTTCAATACC
>CAWUMW010000396.1:0-1534 GCA_963923415.1 uncultured Hyphomicrobiales bacterium
AACGTCTTATCCGTCTTTTGATGGTGGGGGCGGCGGGCTTTCTCGGCAAGAGCTTGGTCGGTAAAGGCTTGGTCGGCAAAGGCTTTGTCTACAAGGGCTTGGAGTATCCAATCAGCGTGGAGAGGGGATTTTTACTCCATGCGGACGGGGCTTTTTTGCGGTCAGGGTTGTTTTTTGATCAAGCCCCATTCACTGTTCTAAGCAAGGCTTTGTTCTCAGCAAGGTTTTGGGACATTTTAATAACGGAGACAGATTATGTCGGACCATCATCCCGGTTTTTCAACTTTGGCCATTCATGCGGGTGCTGCCCCTGATGCAGCGACCGGAGCGCGGGCCACGCCGATCTATCAGACATCGAGTTTTGTGTTTGATGATGTCGATCATGCCGCGTCTTTGTTTGGGCTGCAGGCATTTGGCAATATTTACACGCGCATTGGCAATCCAACCTGTGCGGTGCTCGAAGAACGTGTGGCAGCGCTTGAGGGTGGGACAGCCGCTTTGGCCGTTGCTTCAGGTCATGCGGCAGAATTTTTGGTGTTTCACACGCTGTTGCAACCGGGTGATGAATTTATCGCGGCCAAGAAATTATATGGCGGCTCGATCAATCAATTCAATCATTCCTACAAAAACTTCAATTGGAATGTGGTTTGGGCGGATCCGGATGAGCCGGCAAGTTTTGAGCGGGCGATTACGCCAAAAACAAAAGCTATTTTTATTGAATCAATTGCCAATCCAGGCGGTGTGATTGTTGATATTCGGGCTATTGCCGATATTGCTCATAAAGCGGGTATTCCATTGATTGTTGATAATACGATGGCCACCCCCTATCTGATCCGCCCCTTTGATCATGGAGCGAATATTATTGTCCATTCGGCCACCAAATTTCTCGGCGGTCATGGCAATTCAATTGGCGGCTTGATTGTTGATGGCGGCAATTTTGATTTTATTAAATCAGGCCGATATCCGATGCTCTCCCAACCACGCCCCGAATATGGTGGGATGGTGTTAGGCGAAACATTTGGCAATTTTGGCTTTGCGATTGCGTGCCGGGTTTTGGGCTTGCGTGATCTGGGTCCGGCTTTGTCGCCTTTCAATGCCTTTTTGTTGCTGACCGGCATTGAAACCTTGCCTCTGCGGATGCAAAAACATTCTGACAATGCCTTGGCTGTTGCCAAACATTTACAGTCCCATCCTGCGGTGGCTTGGGTGAGCTATCCGGGCCTAGAGGGGGATCGCTATCATGACTTGGCTAAACGCTATACGCCCAAAGGGGCGGGGGCTGTGTTTACCTTTGGTTTGAAGGGTGGCTATGAGGCCGGTGTGAAGCTGGTGTCCAACTTGTCCTTGTTCTCGCATCTGGCCAATATTGGCGATACGCGCTCGCTGGTCATTCATCCGGCATCCACCACCCATCGTCAGCTTTCCGATGAGCAAAAAACCTATGCAGGCGCTGGACCTGAAGTGGTGCGCCTGTCGATTGGTATTGAAGATGTAGCCGACATCATTGCGGATCTCGATCAGGCGCTTGCCGCCC
>CAWUMW010000397.1:0-1500 GCA_963923415.1 uncultured Hyphomicrobiales bacterium
GACTTGGCAGATCCACATCCTTCAAATCCAAAGTGGCCAAGGGATGGGGCGCGATGGTTTCAAGACGCTCAGCAATTGTTAAACCTGCCACATCCGCAGGCATCAAAAACGCAGACAGGCCCTTGGCTCCCGGCGCTTCACCGGTGCGCGCAAAGATCACATAAAGATCTGCAATGCCGCCATTCGAAATCCACGTTTTTTGACCATTCAAACGATAGCCATCCGCCGTGCGGATGGCTGTTGTTGCCGTATTGGCAACGTCTGATCCTGACCCCGGCTCGGTTAAGGCAAAAGCGGATATCGCTTGGCCTTGACGTGTTTTCTCGATCCATTGTCGTTGCTGTTTCGTGCCAAACAGGCTGACCGCCCCCATGCCCAATCCCTGCATGGCAAAAGCAAAATCAGCCAAGCCATCATGACGCGCTAGAATTTCTCGCGTTAAACATAACAGACGGACATCTAAGGTTTCTTGTTCCATCGCCGCTGAATGGTGCAACCAACCCTCAGCACCCAATTGAGCAACCAGACCCCGACAGGCCGCATCAACATCGTGATGATCAACCGGCAAATGTACTCCACACCATCGGTTCAACCGATGCGCAAAATCGCGGTGCCTGTCTTCAAAAAACGGCCAATCTAAAAAGGTCTCGTCGGCCATGGGCTCAGTCCCCCGCAAAAACCGGTTTTTGTTTTGCAACAAAAGCCTGATAGGCGCGTTCAAAATCTTTGGTCTGCATGCAAATGGCCTGTGCTTGCGCCTCTGCTTCAATCGCTTGTTCCAAAGACATATTCCATTCATGATTGAGTTGTGTCTTCGTCATCCCATGCGCAAAAGTAGGCCCGGCGGCAAGACGCCGCGCGAGATCATGCGCCTCTTGATCCAACTGATCCGCTGGATGAAGCGCATTCCAATACCCCCACCGCTCGCCTTCCTGTGCTGACATGGTGCGGCCTGTATAGAGCAATTCCGCCGCCCGGCCCTGACCAATGATCCGCGGCAACATGGCGCAGGCCCCCATATCACATCCAGCCAAGCCAACCCGGGTAAATAGAAACGCGCATTTTGCCTCCGGTGTTGCCAACCGCATATCCGCAGCCATCGTGATAATGGCTCCAGCGCCAACCGCAATGCCATCAACCGCCGCAATAATCGGCTTGCCACAAGCCAGCATGGCTTTGACCAGATCACCGGTCATGCGGGTAAAATCCAATAACCCCTTCATCGGCAAACCGATCAACGGACCAATGATCTCATGCACATCACCGCCTGAACAAAAATTTCCGCCATGCGAGGCAAAGACCACCACATCAACATCTTGCGCATAAACCAAACCGCGGAACAAATCGCGCAGCTCCGCATAGCTCTCAAAGGTCAGCGGGTTTTTCCGCTCTGGGCGGTTCAAGCGGATGGTTGCAACACGGTCTTTTAAGTCCCACAAAAAATGTTTGGGCTTATACCTGTCTCTTATACACATCTGACGCTGCCGACGATACTCCTTG